>JAAUTT010000530.1 GCA_012031335.1 Bacteroidales bacterium
AACACTCCTGAATATTATAGGATTGCTCGACAATCCTTCAAATGGAGAGTTCATTTTATGGATACCGAAGTCTCTAAGTACAAAGAAAGCCAACGTACGAATATTCGTAAAGGAAATATTGGATTTATCTTTCAAAGCTTTAACCTTATTGATGAATTAACCGTCTTTGAAAATGTAGAGTTACCGTTGCTATATCTCAGGATGTCCTCCAAAGAAAAAAATAAAAAGGTGAACGAAGTACTGGAACGTATACAGCTATCGCACCGTAAAAACCATTTTCCACAACAATTATCAGGAGGACAGCAGCAGCGTGTAGCTATTGCCAGGGCTGTAGTTACCAACCCTCGCCTGATCCTTGCTGATGAGCCAACAGGAAACCTTGATTCTGCGAATGGAGAAGAAGTATTGAAATTATTGGAAAAACTAAACAACGAAGGAACAACGATTGTGATGGTCACCCACTCTCACAGTCATGCCGAAAGGGCTCACCGCATTGTCCAGTTGTTTGACGGACATGTCGTAACTGAGAATATCCGCAAATCGAATTAAATTCAACAGGTAAAAAACCCCATTTACTATCAACAAACGTTAACCATGATTAAGAACTACCTTAAAATAGCTCTCCGCAATATCAAACGATATGCGGGACATTCCATTCTCAACATAAGTGGTATGGCCATTGGTATGGCCTGTGCAATTCTGCTCCTATTAATGATTCAGTTCGAGGTAAGCTATGACAAATTCCGAAAGAATGCTGACAATGTTTATCGAGTAATTGAAAAACATTATTCTGAAGGAAAATCAGAGCACTCAGCAACCACACCAGGCCTAATGGCTTCTGCTTTGAAAGCAGAATACCCCGAGATAATTCGATCTTCGAGATTCTTTACCACCTGGAACAATTTTCCAAAAGGGGATGAAATAATTCCTGGAAGAATTTCCTTAGTGGATAAAGACTTTTTGAGATGTTTGAAATTGAATTTGTTCATGGAAATGCGAAAACCGCTTTGAATGGTCCAAACGAAATTGTTCTTACGGAAGAATTGGCAAATAAGTACTTTGGAAACGAAAATCCAATGGGTAAAACAATGACCGTTTGGCAAAATACTCCGTTCACAGTTACCGGGGTAATCAAGCAACCGCCCTTAAATACTGTTCTTTTTAGCGTACTTAGTTTAATGTCTTTTGAGTCATTCAATACAAGTTTAATTTAAACATCGATAATTGGATAATTTCCAACAACATTTACACTTATATTGAGCTTAAAGAAGGAACTGATAGTAAACGGTTTGAACAGAAAATTAAAAATACCGTTCAACGTAATTTGAAAGAATCGCGCGATGAAATTTCCCTTCAAAACCTTAAAAAGATTCATTTATCTTCCCAGGGGAAATATACAAATCACGGTGAACCCGAAAATGCACCTATGTATGTGCTACTTGAGATACTAGCAGCTTTTTTGTTTATCCTTATTGCCTGTATCAACTTTACGAATATGACCACAGCCCAATCCGCCAGAAGAGCAAAGGAAATAGGCATACGTAAAGTAGTAGGGGCAAGCAATTGGAAAATAGCTTTTCAGTTTTTGGGTGAAACTCTTTTGATTGTATTTGTAGCCCATATAATTGCCATGATTTTGGTTGAACTGATGCTGCCAGGATTAAATAATATTCTATGGAATAATTTAGCCTATTAACTACAAAAGCTTAGGTGTATATGTTGGTTTAATTGCTATTATCTTAATTTTTGTATTATTAGCTGGAAGTTACCCCTGCATTTTATTTGTCTTCTTTAAAACCATTGAATGATCATGAAGGGTATCAATGATATTAATAATGGTAATGTCAAATTTAGACGTGTTTTGGTCATTTTCCAGTTTGTCCTGTCGTTCGTATTTATAATATGCACATTAGTTGTCAGGTCGCAGGTTAACTATATACAAAAAAAGAACATTGGACTAAATATTCATAATGTATGTTCATTCTTTTTTAAGGACATCAACCAGGAAAGGCTCAAAAAAGACCTTTAGCAATAATGCGGAATATTCATAAGTGTAACCTTTACATCCCCAATCCCCAATCTATATTCAGGAAACCGAAAGCGATATAGTATGGGAAGGAAAAAAAGAAGGAGATTTGCCAAATTTTTATATTCTCCGCACCGACGATGAATATGCTAAAACTTTTCAACCTGAAATTTTGAAAGGTCGCTTCTTGTCTTCTGACTTTTCATCAGACATTAATGCTGCTGTAATCAATGAAAGGGCAGCACAAGTCATGGGCTTAAAAGATCCTGTTGGACACATATTAAGCTATAAAGGGGTAAACCTGAACATTATAGGTGTATTAAAAGACTTTAACTATCAACCTCTTTATTCGAGAATTGAACCCCTTATTATACTATACCAACCACCATCGGTAACATCTTCTCTTTGCAATGTCCGGATGAAACCCAATACTATACCTTCAACCATAAACTATATCCGCACCATATATCGAACATACAATCTTGATTATCCTTAGGCATTGCTTTTCTGGATTTAGAATATGAAGGGACATACCGGATGGAACGCACAATAGGCACGCTCTTAGGGTATGCAACGTTCCTTGCCATTTTTATTGCATGTCTGGGGCTCATCGGCTTATCAACATTTATGACTTTGCGCAGAACCAAGGAGATTGGGATTCGAAAAGCAAACGGTGCCAAAAGCATTGAGATATTCTCCATGCTGTCAAAAGAATATATTTGGTTAATTACCATTTCGTCCTGGTTGCAAGTCCCATTGCCTGGTACATCATGAATATGTGGCTTCGAGGCTTTGCTTACAGGACAAGCTTAGGCTGGTGGATATTTGCCATGGCATGGATTATTGTAGTAATTATTACCCTGCTTACAGTTGGCCTTCAATCGTACAAGGCAGCAAGTAAAAATCCTGTGGTAGCGTTAAGATATGAATAGCGGGAAAGATAATTTAGAGTAATAAGAATCATTCAATTAAAGAATAAAATACATAACAAGTTTACTCTTTATTTTCTGTATTTTATTATCGTTGATTAGCAAAACCAGATTAATTATCAACAAACGTTAACCATGATTAAGAACTACCTAAAAATAGCCTTGCGGAATATCAAAAGATACCCCGTACATGCCGTTTTAAATATCAGCGGCATGGCTATTTGGCTTGGCCTGTGACAATTTTACTCCTCTTTATGGGTACATGATGAATATAGTTATGACCGATATTATAAAAGCGCCGAACGTTTATATCGTGTACTTGAAAGTCATAATACCAATGGAAAATTAGAACAGAATGCTCCTACCCCCAACCCTCTGGCTGCTGCTTTAAAAAAAGAATATCCTGAAATTATAAGGTCTTCAAGATTTATGTTTTATCCAGATCCAGCATCATTCCAAAAAGGAGATAATATTGTTGAAGCAAGACTTGCCCGTGTCGATAATGACTTTTTGAAATGTTTGACATCGAATTTGTTAAAAGGAGTCGCAAAAAATGCTTTAAATGGACCTTATGATATTATTATAACCGAAGAATTGGCAAATAAATACTTCGGCAAAGAAGATCCGATGGGTAAAACTATGACCATTTGGCCGAAAAATATCTTCACAGTTACCGGAGTAATAAAAAAAATTACCGCAGAACAGTCACTTTTACGGTAGGACTGATTGTATAATTTCTTTTGAATCATTAAAAATACGACATAGTGAAATCTTAGATGATTGGAATAGTTCGATGGGTTATACTTTTATTGAACTAATGAAAGGAACTGACAGCAAATTAGTTGAAAAAAAAGCAAAGATATTATACAAAAAATTGTAAGAAGATCAAATGCAGTAATTTCCTTACAAAACATGACGAAGGTTCATTTGTATTCTGACGGAAAATATAATCGCGACATGGCATTTGGCAAAATGATTTATGTCAGGCTTTCAATTTTGGTCGCTTTAATAATGCTCACAATTGCCTGTATCAACTTTATGAATCTTTCTACTGCGCAATCATCCATGCGGGTAAAGGAAATTGGTGTACGCAAAGTGGCAGGGGCTGGCAAACGAAAAATAATCTTCCAGTTTTTGGGAGAATCCTTGTTGATTGTATTTGTTGCCCATATAATTGCAATGATTTTGGTTGAATTGCTGTTGCCTGGCTTTAACAATTATATGCATAAGGAGTTGAAAGTCAATTACCAAAGTGCAGGCTTATATGTAGGCTTAATAACCCTTATATCGTTTTGTGGATTATTGGCTGGAAGTTACCCTGCCTTTTATTTGTCTTCTTTGAAGCCAATAAATATTATGAAGGGGATTATTGATAAAAATACGGGCAAGGCTAAATTCAGAAGAATATTGGTCATTTCCCAGTTCACGCTATCTTTTCTGTTTATCCTGTGCACTTTAATTGTTGGAAACCAGATTAAATATATACAAAGCACGAACCTCGGTTTTAATATGGACAATATAGGTTATTTGATTTCATTGGAGGTATTCAACGTGA
>JAAUTT010000531.1 GCA_012031335.1 Bacteroidales bacterium
ATATTTAAATTAGGCTTTTCAAAACTTGTTCAAATATTGAAAACTGGTGTTAATCTATACTTTAAATGCAGAGTAACCCCTATCTTAAAAAATGTGTAAGTCTTATCTCGGAAAGGACCGGATGGGGGGCCTGCGAAAACTGGACACATACACATTTTGTGGATCTTAGCCGCCAAATCTTTGAGAAAAGTGGAGTATTAGTTAGTGTTTCATCATTAAAAAGAATTTTCGGTAAGATAGCCTCGCAACATGAGCCTCAGCGAGAAACAAGGAATGCCCTGGCAAAGTTTCTGGATTACGACGATTGGGATGATTTTACAGCCAAGAATCCATTGATTTTTGATGATCAGAAAATCAATAAAAAAAAGAGTTATAAAACCTTATTAATAATCATCATTCTTGCTGTTTTAATTATTACTTCTTTATTTCTCTGGTACCGCTTTAAAATAGTTTCTTCATCCAGGGCGCTCGAAAAAAGTAAATTTCTCAGGAAAATATCTGACCGGGACATCTCCCCATACAGTTGTTTTTCAGTATAACATTGCCGGAGTAAGCGACTCATTTTATATCAATTACGACGATGATTTTACTGAAATTAACCTGGAAGCTTTAAATCCTGAAAAAATACCATCACCCATCGCTATATACTTCCCGATCTTTATAAGGTAAATTTAATTTATAAGCAGGAAACCATCAGAACTATTCCGGTTCACCTTAAAACAGATGGTTGGCAAAACATATTTGGGGATACAACAAACTAACCAAGTTCTACCCATACGACAGAACCACTGGAACCGGAAAACTCGAGATTGATCCTGAAAAGCTTTTGGTCTTGGATTATTTTCCAAAGATGAAAAAGTACTTGTAAAACACCGTCTCGTAAAAGATTTTAATATTCACGGCGATCATTGCCGCTTAAAAGCAAGGGTGGCGAACCTTAAAAAAATTAAAACACTCGATTGCTTTGTTGCCTCATTTGTGATTCACGGCGATTCCGGGAAAATTAACGTTTCATTTGCTCAGAACGATTGTTTGGAATTTGCTTATCTGAAGTTCGGTAATACTGTGTTGGGTGGCAAGAACAATGAATTAACATCGTTGCTTACCGACTTTACTACCTGGCAGAATCTGGAAATAGATGTCGAAAACCGCAAACTGACTATAAAAATCAACAATGAAACACGATTATTTTTAGATTTCCCTGTAAACATGGGAGAAATTCGTTCGCTCCTGTTCGACACATCTGTATCAGGAGCGCTTGACAGGATTGAATTTACTGATACCAAAACCCGGGAAAGCTATTACGAAGATTTCTGATAATATAGTTTTTATGCCCTTTAAGGTATCCGGAAAACAGGTACAAAATAGTAAGGTATTTATTATGATTTCTTAACTTACATGGGGAGAATCTTATCAAACGTTTTGTAAACTTTGATAAACTGATCGTTACCTAATTCATAATCATTAGAGCTTCAGCTTTTTTTAATAGAATCACTTCTGAAAAGTATTCGGACGAGATGTTTTTATGAGATCAACAAAAAAATCCTGGACATATCCATAAATCGGACATGTCCAGAATAGTAAAATATCAACTATTGCCAGGCCGGATTTTGAACCAGTTTTTTATTTACATCCAACTCCGATTGGGGAATTGGCAAAAACTCCATGCCATCCTTAAAATTAGGAACTCTGTCCTTAATGGCATCTTTTAAACGACCTGTGCGCATCAAATCGTAAAATCTCTGAAATTCAAAAACAAATTCCAGTCTTCTTTCCTTATAAACAGCTTCTCTAAAATCGGTTTGGCTTAGTCCAGCCAAATCGCCAATTTTTGCTCTTCCTCGAACTATATTTATGGCATCGAATTTTGATAAGGTACCCTGTGTTCCCCCTTCATTCACCGCTTCGGCATAGATCAATAAGACATCAGAATATCTCATGAGTGGTAAATTGCTCATGTTATTACCCCATGGGGTGGTTTGATCGTCTAATCTGTATTTATAGATGTATCTGTATTTGGAAGTGTCGACATCGACTTTTGAATACCCACCTGCACCGCCATTTGCGTTATTATCAGGAAACGAATCCGGAAGAAAAGTAAACATTCTGCGTTCGTCACCATTTTCAAATGCCCGGTATAACTCACCTTTAGCAACCCAATTGCCTTTTCCCCAAGCTCCATCCCAACCCAAATTGGTTGGAGGGACAGCAGATCCTCTTGGCAAACATGCTGTAGTATAATAATTCCCATCGCCAAGATCGTTGTTTAATTGAGCTTCAAAAACAGCTTCGCCTAAAGGTGCCGAGTTTGGTTTGTTTTCATTTTTAATATAAAAATAATCCTTAAAACTTGGCCAAAGAGCATATTTGCCCGACTTAATAACCATATCGGCATATTTGGCGGCATTATTCCAATCCTTGCGGAAAAGGTATACCTTTGCAAGCAATGCCTGGGCAAAACCTAATGTGGTTCTTCCATGATTATCGGCATCGGTCTCGTATTGAGCAGGAAGACCAGGATTTTCGGATGTTTCGCCACATGCAAATTTCAAATCGGAAATGATGGATGCATAAATTTCATCAATGCTCGATTTTGCCATATCGAGAGAACTTACATCGGAGGTAAGATGCAACCTTAACGGAACTTCACCATATATGCGAACCAAATCAAAATAATAGTAGGCGCGCATACAATGGGCCTGTGCTATAGCACGGGCAGCTGTAGTTTTGTCAGTTCCGATGGGCTCATTTTTTATATTGTCAATAGCCGCATTGCAGTGAGAAATCCCAGAATAGTATGTATTCCATGTTCCGGAATATGATCCATTGGTTGAACTCAAACTATAGTTATAAAGAGTTAACAGTTGAGATCTTAATTCAGCATTAGGTCCTATCTCAAAGTCACTGTGGCGCGACTCCAGTATCATCCCCACATCAAACCTGTATCCCTGGCTCGACCTAAGTACTGTATAGCAGGCATTAGCAGCTGTAACTATATTTTCGACAGTTGTATAATAACCTTCTGTAGTTTCAATTCCGGTAGTTTTTTCTTCCAGAAATTCCTCGCAGGAAGCAAAAAATATAGTTCCTGCAATAAGTAAACTAATATATATTTTGTATCTCATATTGGTAAAATTTAAAATGTTAGGTTAATACCCACTGAATAAGTTTTAGCTGAGGGATAAGCGTAATTGTCATAGGGATTTACATCGGGATCGTAGCCCGTATAATCTGTTAAGGTCCATAAATTCTGTCCGCTAACATAAATGCGTAAATTGCTTGCATATAGTTTTTGGCAATTGTTGCAGGCAAATTATAGGCAAGGGTGATATTTCTTAATTTGAGGTAGGACCCGTCTTCGAAAAATTTACTGTTATTTTCGCTTCCGTAATGGTTTGTGCCTCCGCTTTGGATTGCTCTGGGGATATTAGTTCCCGGATTGGAGCCATTGTACCGATTTAATACATCGGTGGTTGAATTTCTCCGACCATCAAGGTTTTCTAACGATTGCCTGGTTTTATTAAATATGGTGTTCCCTGTAACTCCGTTAAAAAACACATTTAATTCCAATCCCTTGTACGAAAAATTATTATTTATAGAATAAAGGGTAGTGGGATCTTTATGGCCCAAAATAACCCGGTCGTTACCATCAATTTTCCCATCTGGACCGGTAGGAATATTATTTGCGTCGGGGGCACCGGCTATATCTCTGAATTTTAAGTCTCCTACCTGAGCATCGGGTTGTGCCGGATGATTAGTATCTGTTATTACCCCGTCAACAATATAGCCATACCAGGAACCCAAAGCTTCTCCCTCTTTAATAATTTCAGGCTCATTTAATGCTGCAGGTTGTCCGCCAAGGCTCAGAATTTTTGTTTTTCTGGAAAGTATATGTGAACCCTGTAGTCCATTTAAATTCACCATCGAAATTTACCGTATTGATAGCAAGTTCAAAACCTTTATTTTCAACACTTCCGATATTACTTAAAACATCTCCAAAACCTGTGGAAGAAGGAACTGGTTTCTTGTAAAGAAGGTCGGTTGTTTTCTTTTTGAAATACTCTGCTGTCATTGAGATTCTTCCGTTGATTAATCCCAAATCGATACCGGTATTTACCTGGGCTGTACTTTCCCATTTCAGATCGGCATTTGCAATTCGATCGGGGTAAGTTGCTTTCACATTTTTGTCATCGATGATGGCTGCCCAACTACCCAATGTGGCCAAAGAATTGTAATTACCAATTTCCTGATTCCCGGTTGCACCGTAGCTAAGCCGGAGTTTTAAATTAGAAATTGCCGAAATATTCTGCATAAACTTTTCCTTGCTTAACACCCAAGCCACTGATCCGGAGGGGAAATAACCCCATTTATTATTTTTACCAAACCGGGAAGAACCGTCTTTTCTGATAGATGCCGTAAAAAGATATTTGCCATCGTATCCATAGATAACGCGACCCAAAAATGAAGCCAGCTGAAATCCATTGATATCAGAAGC
>JAAUTT010000532.1 GCA_012031335.1 Bacteroidales bacterium
TACTTTTTGATGATGTAGATTGTTCCGAATGTTTCATCCCTCGTCCGGAAGTTGGACCAGTTAACATTACAATTACTATTGATTCGGAAAACAAAGAGGTACCAGTAAGGATATATAAAGGAAAGTACGAAGAAAGTTACAGGAACGATTTAAGCAATGTAATATTTATGGATACAATCTCAAATCAAAACTTTTCTGTAGATCTGGAGGTTAACGAATATTATTCTGCCGTGGCCGAATACAAAAAGAATGGAGAAAAAAATACTGGTGGTAGACGGAGACAGGCTAAAACAATACAAAGTAAGTGATAATTGCGACGAAGTATGCTGGATATATAAAGGTGGAAATATTGATGCTACATTAAAAAAATAGCCCGCTTACGCAGGCTAAATATTAATTCTCCACTACCGGAATAGCTGTTTTTCGTTCTTTAAAAGTAACCGGGTAAAGCATAATTCTTGCTGCATTGTATTGATAATAAAAATCTGGCGAATCTTCTTTAAAATCCAGAACCTCTTTATCCAGCCGATTAAAAAATAAACTCGTCAGTTTCTTTGAAAACCCGACGTAAATTTTCCGAGGCGGCTTTTATCCTGTTCCTGGAAAAACGTATTCTGGTAACATTATTTTCACTGGTTTTAAGACCGGCATTCTCAATTTCCTGAATATCACGTAATTTTTCGATCATTGGTATTTTCAGACAAAATGCTTCGAAGACCGCTCTGAAGGATTCGTTATCTTGCCATACCTCAACATTACTTTCGCAAACCGCACTTACGGTTAAATACATGCGAAGTTTGTTTTCTTGCTTGTCTGTCATAATATTAGGATTTAAATTTCACATACAATTTAGTAAATTTTACACAAAAAATAAATCATATCCACGACTAATAACAAGTAAAATCGAGAACTTTTTAACAAAGTGCCGAAGACTTTAATTGCTTTATTTTCAAAAGATTCATTTCAAAAGAGGATATAAAAAACTCAGGAAATTAGAAATTCAATTATTTAACCCATCATGACTAAAATTTAAGGCCAATACCAGGTTAATGTAAAATTTCTTAGTTTTGAAGTCGTTGCAGATATGCTACTATTAAAACATCCATCTTATAATTATGTTTTTCTAACTCTTAAGCAATAAAGTATATTTCATGAAGAAAATTTTGTGTGTATTTGTTGCGATAAGTTTACTAACATCTTGTATTCGAAGTTATACTCCTGTTACCGGAGATTTGGTTTTTCAGGATCTTGATTGTGGTGAATTATGCAATGCCATTGAAAAAGTAACTTCCGGGATCGACGGAGCCGATTTCTCCCATGTAGGAATTATTTCTGTTGAAGAAGGCAGTGCTTTTGTTTACGAAGCTATTGGCACAGGTGTGACCAAAACTCCTTTTCAAAAATTCTTAAACCGATCAAAAGACACCTTGCTCAAACCTAAAATTTTCGTAGGAAGGCTTAAAGTTGGAGATCAAAATACAATTTCAGGTGCTGTTAATTTTTTGCAGGTTCTGTTTTGGGAAAACCTTACGACGATGTATTTGACATACAAAATGAAAGCTATTATTGCTCGGAACTGGTTTATGAAGCCTTCCGGGATAAAGACGGAAATCCTCTGTTTGAACTGAGTCCTATGACTTATAAAGACCCGGATACAGGCAAAACATTCCCAGCCTGGGAAACTTATTTTAAAAACTTAAACGTTGAAATTCCTGAGGGGAAACCCGGATTAAACCCGGGAGGAGTATCCAAATCTGCTGAAATATGCATAGTATTCCGGTTTTACCAACCTTAATATCCACTATTCATTTGATGGAAGTAAAGCTGACACCTCGGAAACAACAAAATCAGCATACTTTTCAATGGCAGGAAGTTTCTCAGGCCATATGCGGTTGACAATCCCTGTTACCATAATGGTTGAAATTCCTGAAGCCTTTGCACCAATAAACTCATTCGACCCGCCATCTCCTACAAAAATGCAATCCTCAGGCTTTTCTTTTAATTGTTCCAGACAAATATTATAAATCTCGGAATCAGGTTTCATATATCCCACTTCACAAGAGAATACAACTACATCAAAAAAAACAGCTGCCGGACAATTTACCCAACCTTTGGTTTCAATTATATCGGCATTGCTAAGAAGCGCTATTTTTTTACCGGCTTTTTTAAGCAATCTAATGGTTTGGATACTCGATTCGGGCATTTTCTCCAACGATTCTTCAAACCTCATCATCCGGTGTTTGGTTGCCTGTAAAATGAGCTCTTCGGGTATGTCAGGATTTATAGCGTGTGCAGCATGTTTAATTATTGTAAAAGGATCGGTAATTTTTCCCGTTAACCTCTCCCTTGATCTTTCTGTTAAATGTTCATTCCAGAGTTTGCGGTCGATTCCCAGTATGGCAGCTGTTGACAAACCATGCGGGGAGGTTACCTCTGTGGCAGTAAGGGTATGATATAAATCGAAAATAACTGCTTTTTTTGACTGAAGTAAGGGATGAAGCCCGGAATTGCCCATAGATTTTGAGTGTCGGTCCTTTGAAAGCTTTAAAACATTAAAGAACCTGTCAGGTAAAATAAAGCCTGACAGGTATTAAATTTTATTTATCAGAAGTTTCTTAGTGTTTCGAGCAGAAAACTCCAGAACTTCTCCACTGTTGGGATATTAACTTTTTCGTCGGGCGAATGCGGATGACGGATTGTGGGGCCAAAGGAAACCATATCCATACCCGGATATTTATCTCCAATAATTCCACATTCCAGACCTGCATGAATCACTTTTACTTCAGGTTTTTTTTCCGAAATGTTTATGATAAACGTCCTGCATGGTTAGCAAAATGGGAGAATGAACATCCGGTTTCCAGCCGGGGTAATCGCCATCGTGAGTAACAGCAGCGCCTGCTTGTTCAAATACCGAAGTCATAACATTGGCCAGATCAGCTTTGGCGGAATCAACAGAACTTCTTAGAAGACACATTAGTTCGAGTTCTGTTTCTTTTAACTTCACAATGGCAAGGTTTGTTGATGTTTCAACAACTTCTGGCATTTCGGCAATCATCCGCATAGCACCATTAGGTATTGCATACACTATGTTTAACAGATTTTGCTGTGCTGATTTTTCGAGAACCTTACCAGGCAAATCACAGTTAGATGCTTTGAACGAAATATCGGGTTCAACTGATCCCAACTCAAGTTTAAGTATCTGTTCGAAAGAAGCAATTTCTTTATCGAAAGCTGCAATGTTAGCAGCTGAAACAGTAACCACAGCAAAAGATTCGCGCGGAATGGCGTTACGGAGTGTTCCACCTTCAAGAGAGGCAATCCGAACATCTAAATCGCGTGAAACTTTCCACAAAAAACGGTTCATCAACTTATTGGCATTACCACGTCCCAGATTGATATCCAGGCCGGAGTGCCCTCCTTTTAAGCCGGTTAGGTTTACCTTATAAGCTTTGAAATTACCATTTTGCTCTTCCCATTTCACCGGAATCCGGGCAGAGGTATTCAAACCACCGGCACAACCTATATACAGTTCTCCTTCATCCTCCGAATCGAGATTTATCATTGTTTTACCTTTCAGAGCTGTTGGATCGAGGTTGAAAGCCCCTGTCATGCCAGTTTCTTCGTCGATGGTAAGCAATACTTCAAGTGGCCCGTGTACGGCATCACTGGATTGAAGAACTGCCATGGCAGCAGCTACACCAATACCATTATCAGCACCCAGGGTAGTACCTTTTGCTTTAACCCACTCTCCATCAATGTAAGCCTGAATTGGATCCTTTTGAAAATCGTGCTCTGTAGCAGAATTCTTTTGAGGAACCATATCCACATGTGCCTGAAGAATAATGGGGCGAGCATTTTCTTTACCAGGTGACGCTTTTTTACGGATGATTACGTTACCAACATTATCTTTAAAATATTCCAGATTGTGTGCTTTTGCAAAATCAATCACATATTGCACCACCTTTTCTTCGTGTTTGGAAGGGCGGGGAATATTGCATAAATCTGAAAATACCGACCACAACGGTTTAGGGGTTAATTCTTTCAATTCCATTGTCATAGTTTTTCCTCCATGAATTTGATAAAACGACTTTTATATAATTCGGTAATAAATTTGGCTGTTCGTTCTTCCAGATCAGGTATTTCCTGACCTTCGGACAATGCTGTTCGAATAATGTCGCAAATCTGTTGCAGATTTCTATTCCCGTTAATTTGTAACCATACTCTCGATCCGTTTTTGTCAAGTTTCACCTCTATGTAAGGCGATTTTCCTTTAGGAAGCACCCATTTGGAAAAAGCCGGACTTTTAAATCTTGGAAGATTCAATGTAACAAGTCCGTTATTCTCAGTGAAATTTTCAACCACCCGGAAAGGAATCATATCAAGGATATTGTTGTTTTTCTTTTTCTCAAATAAGCCCATAGGTATAGATTTGATCTGCAATAATAAGTAATTTTACCCGAAACGGATGTGACTTTTATTGGGGAGAATAGTAA
>JAAUTT010000533.1 GCA_012031335.1 Bacteroidales bacterium
AGGGAAAACCTACCTGAACCTTGCTTTTGCAGCCGGAATCAAAGGTGTTCCGAATTCCGGATCGGTAATTAACGAAAGCTACTATAAAATAAACCTGAACTTTACATTATTTGATTTTTGGTTTAACCGCGCTAAATTCGATTAGCGGATTACAGGTCAATTTATATTCTTTTCGGGTCCGTTTTTTCAATTATTTGTTACTTTAATAGCTTATCGATTTTTCTTTCTTTTTATTTTAATTTGCCAATTACAAAATCATGTATATTGTTTATCAAGGCATTGTAAATCAATAACTGATTTAAAAGTGTTTGGGGATAGAAATATCGATACTATTTTATTTCTTTTTTCGGTTTGGCTTTATCAAGTGTAAGTGTAAAAGTAGAACCTTCGCCGTGTTTGGACTGAACACGGATTGTTTGCTGGTGTGCTTCGATGATATGTTTTACAATGGCAAGTCCAAGACCTGTTCCACCCTGATCGCGCGACCGGCTTTTATCCACGCGGTAAAAACGTTCGAAAATGCGGGGAAGATCCTTTTCGGCAATTCCAATCCCGGTGTCAATTATTTCAATCATCACCTGATCAACAATATCGGTAAATAGTACAGTAATACTACCGCCAGGTTTACTGTATTTTATAGCATTCACCACCAGGTTGTTAATTGCTTCAACAATGCGCTTACGGTCGCCAAATACCTTGATTACCTTTTCGTGTCCTTTGCCAAACAAAAGTTTAACATTATACCGGCGGGCAAGCATCTCCTGCATTTCGTATACATCCTCCACCAGGGTTACAATATTAAAAACCTCCATGTTCAGTTTTAATTCTCCTGCTTCAAGTCCCGAAATTGATTCCAGGTCGTCGACAATACTAATGAGCCGGTTAATACTTTTTTCGGTGCGTTCCAGATACTGGCGGTTTATGGAAGTATCCTCGAGTCCTCCGTCTAATAAAGTTAAAATATAACCCTGGATATTGAAAATGGGTGTTTTCAGTTCATGCGATACATTTCCCAGAAATTCTCTTCTGTATTTTTCGAGTTGTTTGAGCTGGTCTATTTCTTTCGATTTGCCCAGCGCCCAGTGCGAAACATCCGATTCGACTGACGATACTAGGTTTTTCGTTTCCATGGCTTTACGAAAATCTCTGCGGCCTAGGTTTATATTATGGATGGTTTTATAAATGGGATTTATTTTTCATAGATAAAATCGCTCATAATATTATAAACCGCGAAATAAATAATACAGAACATGGCTCCCAATATTATCGGCAGCAGCCAGATTTCTGTTTTTTATTTCTAAAAAAAAAACCAATAACCAAAACTACACCTGTGAGTAGGGTTGCTATCAGTGAGATAAATACGGCCAGTTGCCGGGGCGACGATCCTTTCATGCTTGTTTTTGCAATTGTTGATTCATAATTTTTGCCACATACTTTCCAATGATATCAAACTCGAGGTTTACCACCGTGCCAGCTTTTATCTGATGGAAATTTGTATTTTCGTAGGTGTAGGGGATAATGGCTACCTGAAAGGATTTAGGTCCCGAATTAACAACTGTTAAACTCACTCCGTTTACTGTTACAGAGCCCTTTTCAACAGTAATGTTTCCTTTGGAGGGGTCGTATTCAAAAGTAAAATACCAGCTGCCCTGAGCTTCCGAAATTTCGGTACAAACAGCGGTCTGGTCCACATGACCCTGCACAATGTGTCCGTCGAGCCTTTCATTTAACCGCATGCTACGTTCAAGGTTAACTTTGTCGTTGGTTTTTAGCAATCCCAGATTCGACTTTTCGAGGGTTTCTTTTATGGCAGTAACGGTATAAGTTTTTCCTTCTTTTTTTACAACAGTAAGACAAACACCATTATGTGCAACACTCTGATCTATTTTTAATTCGCCGGTAAACGAGCATTCCATGGTGATATGCAGGTTTTCCTGTTCTTTTTTAAGGTCTGTAACAAGAGCAGCTTCTTCAACAATTCCGGAGAACATATGGCCTTATTTTTTGGTTTTAATGATTGTGTTAATTACTACCTGTTCAACTTCACGATTTATGATACATAAAAATTACAAAAACACGGTTTTGAATTTCAATCAACAAATTTATACATTTACTTTGAGTTGAATGTTAAAGAATTGTTATCTCATATGAACCTGCCCGATCAAAGAATTATTAAATTCCTGAAGGATCATCATGTAATGACTTTGGCCACATGCAGTGGAGACAGGCCATGGTGTTCAAATTGTTTTTATATTTTTTTGGAGAATGAAATCGGTTTTTGTTTTAACATCCGATTTTGAAACACGGCACATCCAGGAAGCATTGATCAATACCTATGTGTCGGGAAGCGTGGTTATGGAGTCGGATATCCCAACCAAAGTTCAGGGCTTGCAATTCGAAGGGAAATTAAGGATTCTGGAACAGGCTCTTGCCAACAAGGCCAAACAGGCATATTTGAAACGATTTCCTATGTCGGCACTGCAAAATACCACGTTGTGGTTCCTTGAAGTTAGTTACCTGAAGTATACCGACAATCGTTTGGGACATGGGAATAAATTAGTGTGGAAGCGATAACAAAGAGCTAACAATTTTTTCAACTTAATTGGAAAATGCTAAAATAGTTTGAAGCTTTAAGCGTTTTATTTCCATGTGGAACTAAAACCAAAATTTATGAAAGGCAGGTTATGCTGGTTTTTAGTATTGCCAGTTATCGTAATATGCACCAGTTGCGGAACACCATCAACCATAGCAACATCAATAAGTTGTACAGGTTATATGCAGGTCGAAAATAGCCGGTATAAGGAGAAAGCGTCGAAGAAAAGAGAAGCCAGGGTAAAGCACAAGAATAAATCGTATCTTAAAAAAAAATAAAAAAACTCCTGTAATTATCCCGAAACCTGAACTTCAATACCCAAAAGGGAAATTCTTTGGGCAATTATATTCAGTTCAGAAAGGGGAATTTTCTGTAATCCGGAAAGCGGGGTATTTCTTTCGATTGTATAGATCATAACCTTTTGGGGTGCAATTTCTTTTATGGCTGTTTCCCATGCCGATAATTCCTCTTCGGATGTATTATTTACCTGTTCACCCTGATATTCTCCCCTGGTAAATAATGTTTGGACTATGAGTTTGCCATTAAAATTTTTCAGATTCGAAATGAGGTTATCTATATCAAGCTTGCCTGTAGGCTGGTTCAGACTTTCGAGTGTGGATTGAATAGCCGAATCGAGTTTGAGGATATTCTGATCAACTTTACAAAGCGCATCAACTACTCTCGAGTTATGCAACATAGTAGAATTGGAGAGTACCGAAATTTGGGCATCGGGGAAAAATTTATTCCTTAAAAGGATTGTATCGTCGATGATTTCATTGAAAAAAGGATGTATTGTAGGTTCTCCGTTGCCGGCAAATGTAATCACATCGGGTATTTCTTTCTTCTGAAACATTTCCCGTAGCTTGGTTTCAAGTGCTTCAAAAACTTCAGTTCGGGTAGGGAGGGAGTGGTATTTCATTTCGGCCTTATCGTTCCAGCCACATTCGCAGTAAATGCAATTGAAATTACATACCTTACAACCGGTAGGTAAAAGATTAATTCCCAGGGAAACCCCTAGCCGTCTCGATTTTACCGGGCCAAAAACTATTTTATCAAAAAGAAATGTATCCATCGAACTTATTAAAAAGGCCAAAGTTAATGAAATACTGATTTCCAATCTATTCAGGCTTGTTTTTTACTGATTTGTTAAGGAAAAATCAAGCTTCCGTCGGGCTGGTAAACCCATTCGATGGTAATTTTTACATAGTCAGTTAGTGGTCCATCCATTGTTTCGGTGCTCTTTACCAGAAATTTCGCATAAGTATCCGAACGCGATTTATAGAGATAAACCTGATTTGCTTTGACATTATAAATTTTTTGCTCGAAAACTACTGAACCAGCTTCTTTGATTGTGTTAAAAAAAGTTTGTGCTTCGGTTAATGTCGAAAACTCACCGGCTTTATAAAATGCCTTATCGTTATTCGGACTCTCTATATTAGCGCCCAGGATCTCGTTCTGGGTGTTGTTTTCGGGAACAAGATCGGGATTAGTATTGGAGGTTTTGTTATATTTTAATATTTGTGCAGTAGCAAACGAAAATCCCTGTACATAGTAATTGGGTTCACCTCCAAGAATCTGGGTCGAAAGGATAACTTCACCGCTGGTTTTTACTTCTTCGTTTTCTTTTTTGCACGACAGAAGTAACGCAAATGCTATTGCGAATAAAATAATATTTTTCATTTTCAGGAAAATTAAATTAAAACGCAGCCATCAGCAGGTTGATATCCTGCGACGGAATGTCGAGCATATTACCAATTATATGATTGGTTAAGATTCCATTATACAAATAAACCCCGTGACGCAGGCCCAAATTGCTTTTTAGCGTCTGGGTTATACTTCCCGAGTAGGCAAGGTCTGCAGGATTGGGCCCATAACATTGCTTAAAG
>JAAUTT010000534.1 GCA_012031335.1 Bacteroidales bacterium
ATTTACCAAGCAAAAGATATTTTTAATTAATTTTATAACCAGTTCTCGAGGTTGACGGCTATGCCCCGGCCGGGGTTGAACAGCTTTATTTAAATTATTTATTTTCTATAACATGTTACCTCTCTGAGGTCAATCTAGCAGACCTTATTTTATTTGCGTATAATTTCGTTTTGACATCACCTTCAATTGAATAGGTAGCACATCTAACCCTTTGGTAAAAATTTAAGTATGTCCCGGCAAATTTTAACAGACAAATTCCTACCTGAACTTATCCAGTAAACTATCCTTCTGGTTGGGCGATATATCCACACATGCGCCGTCGGCCATGATTGCCTGTCCGCCTTTGCCTTTCTTGTATTGCCTGATGTGTTGAAAATTGATGAGGTGTGACTTGTGAACACGAATAAAATCGTAATGTTCCAAAAGGCCTTCGTAAAACTTTAGCGTTCGGCATATCAGCAACTTACGACCATTTGTAAGATGAAACTTTGTAAAGTTATCGTTGGCTTCGCAGCGGATGATGTCGTTTACACGAACCACTTCAAACCCGTCGATGAGCGGCAATACCACTTTTTGCAGCTGTTTGTTCTCGATTTTGATGTTTTCGATAAGTACCCGTGTATGAAGAAATTCTTTGTTTTTCAGGATGTTCTCCTTAATTTTTTCAACAGCTTTTACGAGTTCGTCGAT
This sequence comes from Bacteroidales bacterium, assembly GCA_012031335.1. The sequence continues at coordinate 691 of JAAUTT010000534.1, forward strand.
ATCCACAGGTTTCAGGATATAGTAAGCTGCGCTGAAATTCAGTGCCTGAACGGCATAATTGCTGTATGCGGTCACAAACACGGTTTCGAAAGTAATGTCGTCGATGCTTTCCAATAAATCGAAAGCATTTCCATAGGGCATTTCCACATCCAGAAAAACCACCTGTGGTTTGTGCCGGGTGATTGCGGCAATGCCTTCCTTCACGTTGGCGGCTTCGGCAACCACCTGCACATCGGGGCAATATTTGCCAAGATAATTACGCAAGGTTTCGCGGCTCACTTCCTCGTCTTCCACAATAACGGCTCTAAGCTGGTTTTGCATCTTTGCTGGTTAAGGGTTTTTTACTTATGGGTATGGTAATCCGCACAATGGTTCCCGTGGCGTTCTCTTCCACAGGGTCGGATACGGTAACGCCAATTCTGATTTTATATAGTTCATTAATAATGTCCACTCTGCTTTGTACATTGCGCATCCCGGTGGATACATGTTCCTTTTGAAACCGGGTTTTTATCTCTTCCGATTTACTACGGCCTATGCCATTATCGGCAATGGTAACCACCAGCTTGTCGCCTACGGTCAGCATCGAAATTTTTAAAAAGCCTTTAATTTCCAGGTATCTTAGTCCGTGCCATATGGCGTTTTCGACAAAAGGCTGTATCAGCATCGGCGGGACAGGGATATTGTCGGCATCAAAATCGGGTGACACTTCCATCGAATAATCGAACTTGTCGCCAAATCGCGAATGTTCCAGGAGCAGGTAGCGGTTCAGGATCTGAATTTCATTCGAGAGGCTTACAAAGTCGTGCTTCGAATTGTCCATCACCGCCCGCATCAATAGCGAAAACTCCGACAGGTACTTGTTTGCCGCCCGTTCATCGTTTCTGGAAATAAAATTATTGACTGAATTGAGCGAGTTATAAATAAAATGCGGGTTCATCTGGCTGCGTAACGATTTCAGCGCCAGTAGCTGGTTAGCCCTGCGCTTTTGGAGACTGCTCCGGTATACCATGAACAAAGCAACGGAGAGTACTGCAAAAATGGAAATCAAGGAAATGTTGAATACCTTCCGGGCTTTTAATTCCTGTCGGCTCACCTGTTGTTCGTGTTTGAGCAGTTCCACTGTCTGATTACTGATATTCAGCTCTTTTTCGATGAGATCGAGTCGCTGAATCTTCCGGTTGAGCGAAGCGGTTAGCAGCATACTTGCTTTGTTTTCCTCATCCTTTTGCTTGTAGATGGCGTCGACTGTTTCGGCATACCTTCGGTATATCTCCAGGGCTTTATCGTATTGCCTGTTGGCACTGTATGCCGCCGAGAGGTTCTGGAGCGCTTCACCTTTTGCAGTAAATCTCCCTCTTCATCAGCAATTTCTATACTCTTACTGAAATAAGGAATTGCCTGTGTAGCCTTGTTCTGACTTATGTAGGCTTTCCCTATTTCAAGGTTCTGTTCGGCTACTTCCTTTTTATTATTCTCTTTTTCCTGGAGATCGAGAAGTTCGAGACGTTTTATCCAACTCCTGGTTATACTGTCCTGTATTGCGGTAAACATCACTTTGCTGTTTCAATGAATTAGAGAGGTTGCCGACATCCTTTGTATTTTTTGCAAGTACCTCCGACTTTTTATAAGCCTCGAGTGCTTTCCCGCTTTGGTTAGTTTCCTGGTAGATAAGCCCTATCCTGTTCTGAACCTCTGTTAAACCAACCTGGTTACCATCTCTCTCCTCTTCGCGTTTCAATTCGTTATAAATATTCAAGGCTTGTGAATAATCGCTAGCCCCATAGTAAACCTCTGCAATTTTGTAACGAATCTGCTTTTTCTGGACAGAGGTACCCTTTTGGAGATATAGCGCAGATAACGGTTGTAATTATCCAGCGCACCTGAGGTATTTCCCTGTTTAACCAGGGCATCGCCAGTGTATAGGTAGGTATTGTTCAGCTGCAGATCGTCCTTAAGACCCTTAAAATATTAACAGCCCGCTGAAAATAAGGAAGGGCCAGGTCGGGCTGCCCAAGTTCACTGTTGATAATTCCCAGCGTTTGGTAACATTGCCCTTCCGACCGTTTGTCGTTTCCATTGATGCTCTGTGCCAGCGCCTTTTCAATATAATCGAAGGATTTTGCCGGGTTAGAATGCATATTCTGTATAGCCGAATCGAGCAGAGGCTTGATGTCATCGGTGCGCGATACTCTTACTTTCGAAAAAGAGGTTTTCTGGGCATGCAGGCCAAAACCTGCTCCCAGGAATAGTAAAAGGACGATTATGCGCAAACCGTTTTGCATTGATATTCTTTTCGGTAAAAGTAAAAACTTATTTCTAATATAAGCAACCTCCTTTATTTGTAACCAGCTGATTCCATTGATTATTTACCAGCCAAAAATCTGTTTCACCCGGTGAGAAGTATATTTCACCAAGTGGAAATATTGGTTCACTAAGTGGTTGTTTTACATCAATTTTCCTTCCGGTACTTTTATCACAGCAAATTCAATTAATCACTTTAAACCATTTGATATGAAACCTATCGCGCTTAATAGCACCCTCCGACAGAAAATGATGATTGCACTTACTTTTATGGCAGTATGCTGCAATTGCAGTTCCCAACCGGCAAGTCCGCGTCCTGCTCCGGTTACCCAACCAGCGGAAGCAACATCATCGCGCAGCATCAAATTAGCCATTCTGCTCGACACCAGCAACAGCATGGATGGTTTGATCGACCAGGCAAAATCGCAGCTCTGGAGCATTGTAAACGAACTTGCGAAAGCCAAATGCGACAATGCCAAACCTGAACTCAAGATAGCTTTGTACGAATATGGAAACAGCGGTCTTACTCCTGCCGAAGGTTATATCCGCATGGTTACTCCGCTGACGGACGACCTGGATCAGATATCGGAAGATCTGTTCTCGCTAAAAACCAATGGCGGACAGGAATTTTGCGGACATGTTATTCAGACAGCCATGAAGGAATTGCAATGGAGTAATACCAACAACGATTACCAGGTAATTTTTATAGCCGGAAACGAACCATTCACCCAGGGAAATGTCGACTTTCGAAAAGCCTGTACATTAGCAAAATCGAAAGGAGTGGTTGTGAATACAATCTTTTGCGGTGATTTCAGGGAAGGGATGAACACCCAATGGAAAGATGGCGCTATCCTCACCGGAGGAAATTATTCCAGCATTGAGCAGGACCGCAAAACAGTTTATATAGAATCTCCTTACGACAAGGATATTGTAGGTTTAAATGAAAAGCTCAATAAGACCTATGTATACTATGGCGTCAACCGGCAAATCAAAAATGGAGCTCCAGTCGCGGCAGGATGCCAATGCGAGCACTTATGGAACGGCCAACGCCGTTAAAAGAACCGTATCGAAAAGTTCGCACGTGTATAAAAACACCTCGTGGGACCTGGTAGATGCCAGTAAAGAAAAAGAGTTCGACCTGGCGAAAGTAAAAAGCGAACAATTGCCCGATGAAATGAAGAAAATGAATGAAGCGCAAAGGGCAGATTATATCAAAGAAAAAGCCGCCGAGCGAGAACAAATTTCGAAGCAGATAACTGAACTCAACAAGAAAAGAGAAGAATACCTGGCACAACAGCAAAAAAGCACAACCGACAAAAATATGCTCGAAAGCGCGCTGCTGGAATCGATCAAGAACCAGGCTATGGCTAAGAGTTTTACTTTTTAGTTTTTTATCAAAGCTGTTCTATTATCGTCAGTTCAAACCTCCATAGAGCGTTAGGTTTTAAATCCCACTTCGATCCTAACGCTCTTCAAAAA
>JAAUTT010000535.1 GCA_012031335.1 Bacteroidales bacterium
CATGGAACCGATACCATGGCCTATTCGGCTTCGATGCTAAGTTTTATGCTCAAAAACCTCAAAAACCGGTAATTTTTACCGGGTCTCAACTTCCGCTAGGTTCTCCACGTACCGATGGAAAAGAAAATTTAATTTCATCCATCGAAATAGCTGCAGCCAAAAAAAACAATGAGTCTGTTGTTCCTGAAGTGGGAATTTTTTGAAACAAACTTCTTCGCGGAAACCGGACATCAAAATTTAATGTTGAAGATTTTAATGCTTTCAGGTCAGATAATTATCCACCCCTTGCTGAAAGCGGAGTTCATATAAAATACAATTCCAATTTTATTCATAAACCTGTTGTTGGGGAAAATAATTTCATGGTTTACAAAGAACTATGCCCTGAAATTTTTGTTTTAAAGTTATTTCCCGGAATAAATGCAAAAATTGTTTCGCCAATATTTACTTCGGAAAATATAAAAGCAATTATTTTAGAAACTTATGGAGCTGGAAATGCTCCTGCAGATAGGTGGTTAATGGATGAATTAGCCAAAATCAATAAAAAAAAGATAAAATTATTTTAAATGTTACCCAATGCAAGGCCGGAAGTGTGAATATGAACTATTATGAATCGGGCGCATGGATGTCAAAAATCGGTGTCATAAGTGGTTATGATATCACGATTGAAGCTGCAGTAACCAAGTTGATGTTTTTACTGGGAGGCGAATTTACCAACGATGAATCGTGAAAAATTTGAACACTTCTTTACGGGGAGAAATAACAATACAATAAAATAATTTGGAATTAAATTTTTTTCGTAATTTTCGGCCTTTAATTTTTTTGGTTCTTTGAGGAGAGGTGACCGAGTGGCCGAAGGTGCACGCCTGGAAAGTGTGTAACCGCCAAAAGCGGTTCGCGGGTTCGAATCCCGCTCTCTCCGCAGTTGAAATAAATTGCGTTGATGAGGGTAGGGTTTTTGAAGTTTTCACTATCTCATTAATAATTGTTTATATAAATGTGAATAAATTGAATTATTTTTTATTTTTTTAAATAAATCGATAATAATTAAATACTAATTAAAAATTCATTAAAACAGGTCATGAAAAAATTTTTGCATTTTTAGCAGTAATCGCGATACTTTCGTTTGGAGTATCAAAAGCAACTTATGCACAGGATCCGCAGGAAACCACAGACACAACTGAAATGGCTCAGGATACTGTTCCTGTAGTTGAACAACCAGCTCAGGTAACTGAAGAAGCAGCTCCAGAAGGTTTGCCTTTGCATCAGCAAATCAAAAAACAATTCATTGCAGGGGGTGCTGGTTTATGGCTACCATTTATTATGTCTCATATTTGGTTTGGCAATCGCCATTGAACGTATTATTTATTTAAATCTGTCGACTACCAATACCAATAAGTTGCTCGATAAAATTGAAGATGCTCTTGATTCAGGTGGAGTTGAAGCTGCTAAAGAAGTATGCCGCAACACTCGCGGACCTGTAGCAAGCATTTTTTATCAGGGACTTGATCGTATTGAACAAGGGTTGGATATAGTTGAAAAATCAATCATTTCATACGGTAGTGTTCAGATGGGTTTACTCGAAAAGAACCTCAGCTGGATCGGCCTTTTCATTTCTCTTGCACCTATGTTAGGATTTATGGGTACTGTAATTGGTATGATTGTAGCTTTCGATACTATCAGGCAAATTGGTGATATTGACCCGGGTGCTATCGCAGGTCCTATCGGTATAGCCCTTATTACTACCGCTGGTGGTTTGATCGTTGCTGTTATCCTTCAGATTTTTTACAACTACCTTTTAGCAAAGATTGATGGTATCGTTAACAATATGGAAGATGCTTCCATTTCATTAATGGACCTTCTGATTAAGCATAATCTTAAAAAATAAGTAAGCATGAAGAATACATATCAAAGAATTGCCTCTATTGCATTATATGTCCTATTTGCCATAGGGGTAGTCGTAGCCATAATGTTTTATGCCGGAGGCGAGGTTGAAGGGACAGCAGGAACCGAACCTGCCATTACCAATAACGCTTTGTATCTGGCTTACATTTTATTTTTTTATTGCAGCTGCTGTTGCTGTCATTTTACCATTGTTTTTTACCCAGCCGGGTAAAGCAAAATCTACTCTAATAGGTCTTGGAGCATTTGCAATAATAATGGTAATTGCCTACGCATTGGGTTCTACAGAACCCTTACCAGGAGCTACTGAAGAAATTTCAACCGGTGCCATGAAATTTATAGATGGCGGTTTACTGGCCAGCTATATATTTTTAGGTATAGCCTTTATTGGTATTATTATATCTGAAGTAAGTAGCTTTTTTAGATAAAATGGTACGTTTTTTGTTTATTATTAAAAAAAAATTAAAAAAATGGCAAAACGATCACTACCGGAAATTGGCGCAGCTTCAATGGCTGATGTGGCTTTCCAGTTGTTGCTCTTCTTTATTTTTGCTACGACCATGAACTCGGAAATGGGTTTGTTCAGGAGGCTTCCGCCTCCACCTGAGGACATTACTCAAATTGAGCAGGAAGATGTTAAAGACAGGAATGTATTTGTGGTATTGGTAAACCGTGAAAACAGCCTGTTGGTGGAAAATGCACCCATGGATATTAGCGAATTAAGGGAAGCGGCGAAGGAATTCATCGCCAATCCGAAAAACCGGTCAACTTTACCTGAAAAAATATCTACTTTAGTAGATGGATTCGGTAATGTTGATGTAACCAAGTACCATGTTATTTCATTGCAAAATGACCGGGGTACTTCTTATGAAACGTATATTGCGGTTCAAAATGAATTAACGGCTGCATACAATGAATTAAAAAATGAGTTAGCCTTGCAAAAATTTAATACAAGGTATGAAGATTTTGGTGATGAAGATGAGCGTAAGAAAGCTATTGACGAGATTTATCCGTTAAGAATTTCTGAAGCTGAACCACGTAATATTGGAGGAAACTAAAATGGCACGATTCAGGAAAGACAAAAAGGGAGCAATACCTCCCATTTCTACAGCTTCAATGCCTGATATCATCTTTATGTTGCTCTTTTTCTTTATGGTTTCTACCACTTTAAGGGACACAACCCTTAAAGTTAAAGTGGTAAATCCTTATGCCACGGAAATTAAGAAACTAGAAAAGAAATCGCTTGTTAGTTTTATATACGTTGGTAAACCTTCTGACACTGAAAAATATGGAACTGCTCCGCGCATTCAGTTAAACGATGCATTTGCAACTACCGATCAGATCAGAGAGTTTATTTCGAGCGAAAGGGAAAAGATGACAGAAATTGACAGAAATAAAATGTCTGTTTCATTAAAAGCCGATGGAAATGTAGATATGGGTATTATAACCGATGTGAAACAGGAACTTCGCAGAGCCAGTGCGTTGAAGTTGAATTACGCATCGAGAAAAGGAACCCAGAAAGCGATATTCGAAAACTTAAGATAATTCTTAAATTGAAATAGAAAAAAGAGCTGCATTTGAAGCAGCTCTTTTTTTTTAGCTCTCATCCGTTAAATTCAAGGTTTCTATCAGTTCATCCAAATTTGTTTTCGCATTTGTAAAACGAACGATACACCTTTTTTCAAGTGCTCTGCCCGAAAGTTTCTGCAATTCATGATATCCATCAGGAGTAATCGTTTTAATTTCGTCAAGGTCAACGATGATTTTCCCTGATTCCTTCAGGTTCTCTTCTGCAAGCAAATACAATTCTTTAGCCTTTAGTACATCCAACAATACTTTATGTGGTTTTAATACAATTTCACCAGAAGACGTTATTGCTACAGAAATCATAAAACAAATTTAAACCTTCAGGATAACAAAATTATCCTTCGTTATGTTTTCATCTGCTTATGAGCTTCGAACGAATTAAAGAAAAAATAATGCTTAAACTTAAAATAGTCAGTATAAAGTACAAAGAATAAGTTGTTTTAAATCCAATAACGTGCAGATATTCATGCATTAAAAGTTTAATCCCGATAAATGCCAGCAAAATGGATATTCCGGCTTTTAGATAATAAAATTTATCAATAATTTTTATCAGAAAGAAAAAGAGCGAACGCAAACCAAGTATGGCAAAAATATTTGAAAAGAACACGACGTATGGGTCCTGGGTAACAGAGAATATGGCGGGAATGGAATCAAGAGCAAAAATAACATCAGAGAACTCAATAAAGATTAAAACGATGAGTAAAGGGGTTACGAACAATTTACCGTTTCTTCTTACAACGAATTTATTTCCTTCATAATCGGGGGTAATATTCATTCGTTTGCCCAAAAACTTTACCATAAAATGATCTTTTGCTTCTATGGCTTCCTTTTTGTTTCTTTCAAGAAACATTTTAACACCCACATAAACAAGATATGCACCAAAGATATATAATATCCATTCAAAACGCTGAATAAGTGCGGCTCCGGTAAAAATAAAAAGAAACCTCAAAACAATTGCTCCAAGGATGCCCAGAACAAAACCG
>JAAUTT010000536.1 GCA_012031335.1 Bacteroidales bacterium
TATGGGTGGGAATTAGTGAAAAATCACACAAAATTTCTCATTGCAAACCTAAAAATTGTATTTCTATCAAGCAAGTTTTTTACTTGCGGATTTAAGGTAGTTCCATAAATTTCTTTTTATCAGTCGGTTTTATGTCAACTAATTCAAAATTGTTTGGGTCAAGCGTATCAAAATCCACTAGTTTTAAGTATTCATCCTTAATACTTTTATCTATCATAATTTTGCCACCACCAGCCCAATGTCTATCCTGTCCATTCTTTTTTATTCCTGAAATCCAATAACCTTCTCTATTTTCCAAATCGTAGTAATTTGCAGAATCAGAATAAGCAAAAGCTGTACCCGTCATTTTTTTAAATGCCAATCCATTGAAATAAATTGTATTTCCTGATTTGGAGAACTCAACTTTTCCAATCCACGCAGGGCCTCTATCAGATTGACCGCTTTTTAATTCAATGTACATTATTTGTGCTTTCATTTTTCAAAGTCAGTTTTATTCGCTTTTACAAACTCAATCAATAATCCACCTATTTTATCCTCGTACTTATAAAAATCATTGTCGCAACTTTCCCAAATCTCATTTGCTTTTTCCTCAATCTGCTCCAAAATCACTTGGCGTTCTGTTCTGTCTTTTGGAACCTTATTATCAGGAAATTGTGAATTAGCTTTTGTAACAATCTCGGCAGTCTTATTTGCGCCTATCTTTATCAAAGCATCAATTGTCTCATGACTGAAATCACCACTTGAATTATAGTAAAACTGATTAAATCCACCGTTGTTAATTTCTCTTTCCAAATTCTCGATTATGATAAAAGTCTTTTGTGATTCATTGAGTTTGTCAATCTTTTCACAATACTCTGATTTTTCGTTTAAATATTCATCAATTGCGATGAGAATCCTAGTCTCATCATCCATTTTCAGGATTTTGTCCAAATTGAATTTTGAGTCTAGTTTATTTTTCTTAAATAATCCCATGTATTTGATTTATTAGAATTGAAACAACTTATCAATCCAAGAGTCAATATTATTAGTTTCAATGTTTGCACGATGTTCTTTTTAATGCGCTACAACGGTTGATGGTATGGTGTCGTGCGGGATTACGAAGAGATTTACTATCAGTTTACACCGACCTTTTTTACGAGCCACAAACGCCCGCGAACCACTGAAACCCGCATGCACTATACCATGTGTTAGGCACTGGCTATTAGTTATTTACCTCATAATTTTTAATTTTCTGTCAGTCTGCGTTGCAGCGGGATGGGCTGAAAGGCTCTTGACACAAATTTGGATTGTGGGCTGGTTTGCAGCGTTTGTGGCATGTGCCTTTTCAGCGTAGGGATGGTGTGGGTTGGCATTCAAAAGTCTAATTCATTAGATACACCAATCGTAAGCATTCAGCCTAGCCCGTCTTTCCGTCTTTTGGCGTAGTGGCTATCTTGCGGCAAAAAACAATGGACGAAAAGAAATTTATTGATCTATATCAACGGCATAAAGATTCCGGGTTAAGTGTTGAAGCATTTTGTGAGAATGAAATCATTGCCCCATCTACCTTTTATTACTGGAAAAGAAATTGAGGGACAAGAACCGGTTGCCTGGTTTTATTCCTGTTGTTATCGATTCGAGCCCCTCAATAAGCCATCAAAAATTGCCTACAAAATTTCAGGAACATACAAACATTAGTCAAACACCAATCCAGTATTGAAGTTGAACTGCCTAATGGAATAATTGTCCGCATTAAAAATGGATATGATTTTTCGATGATCAAAAGCTTAATCCAACTTTAGCGGTTAGCCATGTTTCATTTACACAGTTCGCTTAGCTACTATCTCTATCCGCTGCCGGTTGATATGCGCAAAAGTTTTAACACCCTTAGCGGCATTGTTACTTCTTCTATGAACCAAGATGTTCGCAGTGGGGGTGTATTTATTTTTGTCAATCGCAACCAGACCATCATGAAAATTCTGCACATGGAGAATATGCCGGTATGGTTATTTATTATACAAAACTTGATTCACGCCGATTTAACCTTCCTGTCTTTGACGAAAACACACCGTTGGTCACCATTCCCCCTACTCCCCGAAAGTTGATTTCGGAAGCTAACCTTTAGTTGAAAAAACAGCGTGGAATTGGGAAGAAATAACGAAATGCAAATAACTGAATATTAACTCTTAACAAAAACGTTAGTCAGAATTAAATGCCATGATCTGATTTCCATAATCCAGCGTGTAAAACTTACCAAAATTTATTGCGCAATTACCAAGGTGCTGTCCAGACAGATGGCTATGAGGCATATTCTAACTATGAACACAAGAAAGGGATATTGTTGCTTGGATGTTGGGTCCATACGCGCAGGAAATTTACCGAAGCACTTAAAGAAGATAAATCGGGTGCAGAATATGCATTGCAACAAATAGGCATGCTTTATAAAGTAGAAGATATGGCTGCGGATCAGGATATGGATTACCAGCAAATAGCTGAACTAAGGGCACGGCTTGCCTATCCTATACTAACAGCATTTGAGAAATGGATAACAAGTTATTACCCCAAAGCAATCCCAAAGGGACGGATGGGGCAAGGCGTTAAGCTATACGTATTAGATATTCCACCGCTTGTCACGCTATCATTTGGACGAAAGATACCAGATGGACAATAACCTTGCAGAGAATGCAATCCGCCCTTTGGCGCTGGGCAGAAAGAATTACCTGTTTTGTGGCAACCATGATGCAGCCGAAAATGCAGCAGTGATGTATTCGCTATTAGGCTGCTGTAAATTGTATGATATTGATCCCAGGCAGTGGCTAACAGATGTGTTCACACAAATAGCCAGGTACAATATCGATTACAGTTTAGACCTGGCAGATCTGCTGCCTCACAATTGGAAAAAAAACAACTGTCTTCAATAAATTCCAACGTATCTCCAAAAACCTTGTAGAAACTCCAAAGGATTTTGGTTATATGGGGTATCCAATCAATACCCGTGATTTCCGTTAATAATTTTATCGTATGTCACAGGTTCTGTAATAACAGCCTGTTCAAGTAACCGCATAAATAATAAGCCTCTACTATTTGATGTTCTTCTGTTGTACCTGAATACATATTCATCCAAATAATAACCCAACTTATTTTTATTCAAATAGCTTTGATGCGTCCCAAGTAGCCATCTTTTCAGTAATGAAGCCACTCTATGGACATTAGGCAATATTTCCTCGTCTTCCTCCTTTACGGTTGATTTCTGGATTTTGTGTATATAACCCGATTCTTCTAATTCTGAATAACCAGGCCATCCATCAGTAATAATCGTTGATGATAATTCAATATTTCTTTCAATAAAGCTTTTCAGGCTACTGGCTGACGCATCAGGAATCTTTTCCAGCCTGACCCTGCCAGTTTTTCGCTCTTTGACTTCGATAGCTACGGCGACTAAACTTTTTCCTTCAGCTCCTCGTCCACGTTTACCAGGGGTTTTGCCACCTACAAAGACCTCATCTACTTCAACAAATCCTTCTAATTTGTTTCTACCGCTTAACACCATTAACCGTCTGAACTTATGCAGCCACGTCCATGCAGTCTGATAACTTCCTAACCCAAGCACCTTCTGCAAGCCTTTTGCACTAACACCATTCTTTTGGGCAACCATCCACCAAATGGCATGAAACCAAATATGTATTGACTTAGTACTTTTATGAAACATCGTGTTATTGGTTACTGTAGTTTCCTTATGGCAATCAGAACATTCATATCGGCCTTTATTCTTTTCCAGAATCGAATTGAGCCACACTGCGGGCATTCAAATCCATTTGGCCATCTTAATGATTCCAAGTAATCAATGCAGTCTTGCTACGATTTAAACATTTCTTCAAATTCCATTTGATCTGCTGGGTATTTCATTCCATAAAGATAAAACTTTACGGGAGATGACCAGATACCCCATTTTAGGTTAATTTTAGAGTCAGTATCTGCCAAAAGCAAAGATATGCCTTAGATGCTATGCCGGCAATACGGGCAAGGCTGGTTGCTTACTTTTAACACCGAGATTTGTAGTATAATTCTTAAAAATAAAAAAGCAAAATATTATGAAAAAAATAGCAGTAATGACCGCATTGTCTCTATTTATTTTAGGGCAAGTTGATACACCTGGACAAAGCCCTGGAACAAATAACTTTCAGGCATTATTTACGACAGAAAGACATAAACAGATGTTTTCTTAAAATAGTTAAACGTGTTAAAGTAGGATTAATCGGCAAATAATAAATTAAATCCGCTGTCTTTGCACCATGATAATTTTTTGTAATAATTTGGTAGTACCTGGACATTGTACACAAGTGCATTAAATAACCAGAGGTGTTTCCTATGCTGAGTAAGCGAAGTAACTGTACACAGCACAAAATAATTAGGGGTACTCCTATCAAGCACAAATACACAACTAAAATTTACTTATCTAAATAGTCATTAAGTGGTCA
>JAAUTT010000537.1 GCA_012031335.1 Bacteroidales bacterium
CAATAATATCATTTCTTGTAGGGTTCTTCAGAAATAAAACATTGATCTTGTGTTAAATGTATATTGATTAATCAATATCTCGCGCAATTTAATAGCATCAGAAATTGGCTCGGCAAGATTAGGCAAATAAGTTGAGGAATGTGAATATTCATTTATAGCAATTAACAATGCATAATATTGATTATTAATAATTTTTTCTGAACTAATTTGATTTGATTCAGGTAGACTTTGGCTTTCAATAAAGCCTTTATCTTTATCAATCGAAATATTAACAATACTACTTTTATTTGAAGCTAGCACTATATCCTTAAATCCAAAATCCAACAAGACATCAGTTGAATTTTGAATAACGTTATTATTATTAGAGAAACCTAAAACAATTTTTTCAGAATATTGAATAATACTATTTACATTACCTTTTGAGCCTAATTTTAATTGCAATTCACTACTTTGCCCCTCTATTATCATTTGAGAAAAAGAGACAAAGAAGATTTGTAATATTAATAACAAAGATATTGCTATTTTCATTTTTGGATGGGTAAATTTTTGAAACTAAAATCGTCTCCGCTCCACGAATCATCGCATTCTCCACTACTATATATTTTAATATTGGCTTCTGGAATTAGTGTTTCATCTTCTGGTACACCAATATAGCTTATATAGCCTTGAATTGAAAGCCCGGTAACAAGGTCTTTATAATCATCTGATATATTGCCCAATACGTCGGTACTTGACATATATTTATTTCCATTTGAATCAAAAACATAACTATTGTCATTTCGTATGTTTATCTTGGCATTTGCCTTAGTTGCCTTAATCGTGAAAAATATCTTTAGTTGACTAGCTTCGTTTTTCACATCCGTAATTTCTAATTGTACACAGTCTCCTGTTAAAGGAGCAGGCATTGGTGCAGTGCGGCTAATTGCTTCTAACTTAAACTGGGCAGAACCATTATAAAATCCTATTTCTCTTTTCGCTTCCCATACTATTTTTTTTCCAATACCTGCTTTAGTATCTTTAACATCACCTGAAATATACAATAGCTCCTTGTTAAAATTACCATAGCTATCTTTTGATAAGTAGACTTTAATATAATATAGTCCATTATTAGCATCGTTTAAATCATAGGTAATTATTACCTTATCACCTTGTTGCGTTACCTGAATATTGGATATTTCTTGACAAAAGGAATAAGGATGCATAATAATAAATGATACAAAGGCTGTAATTTTCAATAAACTTTTCATAATTAATCTATCCTGAATTCGAAGTTTTTTAGAAGGAAAGCATTTGTAATAAGTTTCCAATTTAAGGACATGCCGTAAGTAAACCCTTTAAATGTTTTTAACCCCGGAGATGGTACCTTTTTTAAACATATATTTCAAATTAGGACCAAAATCGGAAGTAAAAACAAAAACGATAATTTTACGAAGAATATTTTTTGTTTAACTTTAAGCAACCGCCAATTAACGAATTTCTAGAAAATACCAAGAATCACAAAAAACAATAAATTCAATATAATTAAACATTTTACTATAAAAGATGATGTATTGATTTTCAAATATTCAATCCCTACGGTAAAAATCAATGCTATAATAAACCATGCTAAATAATTTCTAATGGTATTTCAGAACCAAACCACGACCAGTAATCGAAATTGATAGCAACAGGTTCAATAAAGTAATCAAGTAAAACCAAAAATAAAGAACTGAGAAATATCCTGAATATTGCATTTTTAACGAAAGATGCAATTAAACTATGACTTCCTAGTATTAATACAACCCAGTTAAGAGCTATTACAACAGGTACTTGAAATACTTTTATTTTCATGGTACTTCCATAAACGTATGAACCAAATACCTGCCCGGTTTTTACTCCTACTATTTCAATTAAAAGAGTGCTTAAATAAGTAATTACTAACCATAACAAAAGCTTTTCCCATTTGTATTTGTTATCAATAAAAACGTAATAAATTGCTATCGAATTAACTGAAATTAAAAATATTTCCGTCAAACCCAAAACCATATTACGGGTATAGGGAATTAAATGAGCTATAATTCCAACAGCAAAAAAAAGGGTAAGCAGAAAAACTACAACAGCATTTCTTTTAAATAAAAAAAATATCATTTGTGTAACTTTTTAATTCATTTTTTAAACATTCCAAATTATACTTTTGTTAAAAATGACATATAGAAATGCAATTTATGAAAGTTTCAGTTATTGGTTCAGGTTTTTCAGGTTTATCGGCTGCTGCTGTACTTTCTAAAGCAGGGAATGAAGTAGATATATTCGAGAAGAATGCTGAACCGGGCGGCCGTGCCAGGCAGTTACGTGAAGAGGGATTTACTTTTGATATGGGTCCAACCTGGTATTGGCTTCCTGATGTTTTTGAGAATTTCTTTGCCCAATTTGGTAAAAAACCAGAAGATTATTATTCCCTGGTAAGATTAGATCCATCTTATCGTATATTTTTCGGAAAAGATGATTTTTTGGATATACCGGCATCGCACCAGGAACTTTATGCTCTTTTTGAAAAGCTTGAACCCGGATCTTCAAAAAATTTAAGAAAGTTTCTTGAAGAGGCTGCATTTAAATATAACCTGGCGATGAGGGAAATTATCCATAAACCAAGTTTAAGCTTTGTTGAATATTTCAATTGGGCGATTATTACCGGGGTTTTAAAAGTTAACTTTTTCAAATCTATCAGTCAATATATACGTTCCCTTTTCAAAAATCCGAGGATAATAAAAATCCTTGAGTTTCCTGTTATTTTTCTGGGAGCAGCTCCTTCCGATACACCTTCTTTATACAGTTTGATGAATCATGCCGATCTTACACTCGGTACCTGGTATCCTCAAAGAGGAATGTATGATGTAATAAAAAGCAATGGTGCAACTTAACGAATCGCTGGGTACTAAATTTCACTATAATGAAGAGGTAACATCCTTTAAATATCAGAATAACAAGATCAAAAGCCTATTTACTTCAACCGGAGAAACATATGTTGATGCTGTAGTTTCCGGAGCAGATTATCAACATACAGATCAGAAAATACTTTCCGGACCCTACCGTGAATACACAGACAAATACTGGACAAAGAGGAAAATGGCTCCTTCTACGCTTCTTTACTATATTGGAATTAATAAAAAATTGCCAGGTCTGGAACACCATAATCTCTTTTTCGACACGTCGTTTGATAAACATGCAGCAGAGATTTATGAAAAACCTCAATGGCCGAGTGCTCCAGCAATATATGTTTCATGCAGTACCAAAACAGATCAGCAATCAGCACCTCCAGGTTGTGAAAATCTGATAATTCTCATTCCCGTTGCAGCTGGTCTGGTTGATACCGAAGCAATCAGAGAACAGTATTTTCATTTGGTAATTGAACGTTTGGAAAATATATTAAACGAACAAATTAAAGATCATATTATTTACAGCAAATTTTACTCATCTTCAAATTTTATCGAAGATTATCATTCATTTAAAGGCAATGCATACGGGCTTTCGAACACCCTATTTCAAACAGCATTTCTTAAACCGAAAATGAAGAGCAGTAAAATTTCTAATCTATTTTATTGTGGACAATTAACAGTTCCAGGTCCCGGAGTACCACCTTCCATAATTTCGGGAGAAATAGCAGGAACTTTAGTCATCAAACATTTAAAACAATGACTATGAAAAATTTATTTAATGAGGTTTCCTTCGAAACCAGTAAGTTGACAACCAGGCGGTATAGTACATCATTCTCGCTTGGAATACGATTTTTTAATAAAGAATTTCGTAACCCGATATATGGGATTTATGGCTTTGTAAGATTTGCCGATGAAATTGTGGACACCTTTCACAACTATAATAAAAGGGAATTGTTTACAAAGTTCAAGCAGGATACATACGAAGCCATAGAACAAAAAATCAGTTTGAATCCAATTTTAAACAGTTTTCAGCTTGTTGTGAATCAATACAATATTGAAAAAGACACAATTGATCTGTTTCTCAATAGCATGGAAATGGACTTGTACAGAAATAAATATGATGCAAACGGATATAAACAATATATCACAGGATCAGCTGAGGTTGTAGGTTTAATGTGCCTGAGGGTTTACTGCAACGGAAATGATAAGCTCTATCATTCCTTAAAGATTACGCAGAAAGTTTAGGTTCTGCTTACCAGAAAATAAATTTCCTCCGGGACCTGAGCACTGATTATCATCAGTTAGGAAGAGTTTATTTTCCAAATCTCAACATTACTGAATTTAACGATGAGGTAAACAGCAAATAATTCAGGATATAGATAATGATTTTAAAAAAGGACTTATAGGCATTTTAAAATTGCCAAAAACATGCCGTTTCGGAGTTTATCTTTCGTATGTCTATTCTATACTTTACTTCAAAAATAAGGTTTATACCTGATCTTCAACTATTTTGAACAAATGAGATCGCTATGTA
>JAAUTT010000538.1 GCA_012031335.1 Bacteroidales bacterium
TAGGGACATTGGATCTCAGGGGAGCATAGTATGCGGAGCAGGTGCTTTTACCCTGTGGTCGCAATTGGGACCAGCCAAAATCCTGTCTCACCGCACAACTCTACTTCACGAAAATCCATCTCAGGTTTCTCAAACCATTTCAATCCTGGTGTGCGGGGAAGATAATTGAAAATTCCAAAAAGTAGTGGACCGGCACTGGCTGCGCCCGAGAGGTTGAGGTTGCTTTCCGCATCGAAATTACCTACCCACACCACTATCGTCCATTCGGGCGATACGCCTGCAGCCCAGGCATCTTTATGTCCGTAGCTGGTGCCGGTT
Organism: Bacteroidales bacterium; assembly: GCA_012031335.1. The sequence goes on from JAAUTT010000538.1 coordinate 319, forward strand.
TTCCATGCCAGCGGTTTCTGATTCTGGTATTGTTCCCAGTAATATTCTGAACCGGGTCGCTTCAGCTCTTTTAACATTTCAAGGGTAAGATAACTGGCTCCCGAACTTATAAGGTTGCTGGTTTCCTGAGTAAATCGGGTTGAATCGCCCGGCAGGAAATGTATTGGCGAAAACCGGCCTCTACTGCCTAAGCCCCTGTAAAGTACAGCCATATCCCATGCAGTAACTTCTGCTCCTCCAAGAATTAAGGGTAAACCATAGTCTTCGGGTTGGCGAAACAGGGTACTCACCCCGGCATGACCCAGGAAAGTGTAGAATTTATTTACTCCGTATGTGTTCAGCAAGCGTACTGCCGGGATATTAAGCGATCGCACCAGCGCTTCTTTGGCCGGGATTGCGCCATTGTATTTTTCATCGGCATTATTGGGTGTGAAGGCATCAAAATAGGAGGGGATATCAGTTACCTGTGTCTGGGGCAGAATAATACCTTCGTCCATGGACAGCGCATACAGGAAAGGCTTGAGAATAGAACCCGACGACCGGCGTGCCATTACTCCGTCGACTTGTCCAAGTCCTTCCCGGTCATAAAAATCCTGCGAGCCGATGTAGGCTTTTACCCTGCCGGTACGTGTTTCGACAACCAAGGCCGACACATTCCTGATGCCTTGCTGTCGCAATGTATAGGCATATTGACGTATGCGTTCCTCCAAATGCTTCTGTATCCTGTAATCGAGGGTCGTCATTACCACCGGTTCTTTGGAATGCCTGCTGCGAATGCGCTGGGTAAGGTGTCCTGCCACCGTTTCAAAGGGGTATTCTCTCTCTGGAACTGGTTCTCCGACAGAGAGCGCGAATGTGGCACTGTCAATTATTTTTTATCCAAAAGCTTTTTAACAGTCCGTTCCTTTTTTTCTCAGGACTTCCGGATTGGAGAGTGGCGATACCAGCGAGGGGGCATTGGGTAATACCGCCAACAGGGATGCTTCTGCCCAGCTGAGTTCATTGGGGGATTTGCGAAAATACCTGGCCGATGCTGCCCTGTATCCGATAATGTTGCTCCAGTATGGGGCATGGTCGAGATAGATTTTTAAAATGGATTTTTTGGAGTAATGCAGTTCAATTTTTATCGCCTGCATCATTTCCAACATTTTGTAGCTCCATGTACGTGGGTGACGACCACGGATACGTGCTACCTGCATAGTGATGGTACTTGCCCCGCTTACAATTCTTCCTTTCCTGTAATTAAGACTCATGGCTTTAACTACAGAAACCGGATTGATACCCGGATGCCAGCGGAAATAATTATCCTCAAAGCATAATACGGCAGTTTTAAGTTTTTCAGGAATGGTAATACTATCTTCCGGAGGAAAACACCATTGTTCCTGTTCACTCAAAAATACCCTCAGGTTTTTACCATGAGCATCTTTAACAACAGTGCTGTATCCGATTTTCATAAATGGCCCAGGGAAGGGTATCACCAGATAAATGGTGATACTTCCCGCAAGTAACCAAATGAAATACTTGAAAAATCTTTTCACCCGTTTTATCTGGTTACTTTAACTGTTTTACCTGCTTTCACCGCTTTGAAGTTGTCATTATACATGGCTTCGGTTATGGTGGCTGGTAGTTCAAATTCACCCACGGTTACTGTGTTCAGTTTTACAATAAAGTCGAGTTCGTTATGCAGATCGAAGAACCACATTACCCTGTCGTCGCGGATGTCGAGGTATTCTTCCTTGTTGAGCTTTAATGAGGTTGCCCATGCTGGCAGCGATTCGTTTAACAGGCGGGTGTTTTCAATTTCCCAACCCGATGGCAATATTTGTGTAAGTGCCATCTCTTCTACCCGGGGAACCTCGTTGTTCTTTTCAATATGGAAATGTCCCCAGAATGTGGTTCCCTGCTTTAACTCCGAGGGATCCAGCGTTTCTCCCTCGTCGTTATACCATTTAACTGTAAGCGTGATGTTTTTGTTTTCGTCAGTAAGCACGCTTTTAAGGGGGACGCCATTCCACGATAGGTTTACATAGGCTTTTTTCACCTGCGATTCATTGGCCAGTTCTACTTGCAGGTTCTGTCCAAATCCCTTTTTAATATCGTGGGTGAATGTTTTATCCGTTGAAACGGGAACCCTGGTGCCATCGGGATAGACAATGCTTCCCGTGATGTTATTATCTTTTTGATCCTTGGTAAGTTCGGTTATATAACGTCCCATGGCGAGTAATGAATAGCCTATGGTTTGGGTCGAATACCAGGTGGTTGAGGAGATATATTTTGAAATTTCACGTGTAAGGATATCGGCCTGATCATAGCGTTTCATCACCACTAAGGCATCCAGGATCATAGCCTTGTCGCGCAGCCACGAGCCATATGTACCTGAGAATTCCGAATATTCTTTTACATCGGTACCGGTATTTTTTACTATGTCGCTGACTTTATCGGTTACCCCGGCCTGTTGAAAGGCTGCCGCCAGCATCCATTTCTGAACATTGGTCATCTCTTTTAACTTGCTTTCCCGTAGCTGGTTCATTTCGGGTATTTCTGGTTTGCCTGCCAGGGCCAGGATATAGGTCCGGTAAACCCGGGTGGTGAGATCGCCCGAATTGTTACGGGCACGGTCCAGTGTATAGTTCAGCCAGTTTTCATACAGGTCTTCTTCTACGAAATAACCAAGCTTTTTGGCTTCAACAATAAAATGACCGGCATACAGGGTTCCCCATTCCGATACCTCATCTCCATAAGGCCAATAACTAAACCCGCCCGAAAACTGCTGGAATCTTCTGAGCCGCTGAATACCGGCATGGATGTTTTCGTCAATGCTTTTGGCAAAGGCATCGGGATACTGCATAAACTTTTTAATGTATAATTGCGGGAATACCGAAGAGGTGGTTTGTTCGATACAACCATACGGGTAATGGATGAGCCAGTTAAGCCGGTGCGAGAAATTTACAGCCGGGAACGCAGATATCGATATACTGGCCCTATTGGTTCCTTTGATACCGTTACCTGGAATTGTTAGCGGTATTTTCTGGCCAGCTGTTACTACCATATCTTTGGAAGCATATTCACGGGCCGAGGATGGGCGTACCATCAGATCGACCGTGTAAGTGGAAGTGTAGGTTGCCGATTTGGCCGTTAGCGTTACTTTGGCCTGTCCTGCTTCTGCCTTCGACTGCAGGTTAAAGAAGGCATCCTGGTCGGTGGCTTTGGTGAAGGTGAGCGGGATTGTTTTCGGACCATCCACCACAAGCGGGCCTTCGGTTTTGATTTCCACATTTACAGTTCCCAATTTATCCCGGAGGGCAAAAATATTGGCAGGAATGGTAAACTTCTCGGCAGGACCAATCACTCTCGGCAGGCTTCCCAGGATCATCAGATCGGATTTTACGGGAACATTTTTTTCGGCATTGGCAAAACTGTTTTCGCGTGCGCCTACAACCATTACCCTCACAGATCCTACATATTCGGGCATGGTAAATTTAATGGTGGCTTTACCATTGGCATCTGTCATAACCGGTCCCTTGAAAATGGATACCGGAACAAATCGCCTTCGTCCTTTTTCGGGCTGAAGCTGCGATTCTCTGTAATCTTCATCTCCTTCCAATGGAGAAAGTTTTGAATACATCGCCCTTGTTGGCGGCAATGATCTCGGAGAAAAGGTCGTATGTACTCACATTAAGTCTTTGTTTCCTGAAAAAGTGCTTCCACGGATCGGGAGTGCGGAACTGGGTAAGGGCCAGCAGGCCCTCGTCTACCACGGCAACCGTAAACTGTGCTTCTTCCTGGTCTTTGGTTTGTAAGGTTATCTGGCAGGACTCTTTGGGCCTGAACTGCGCAGGTGTGTGAATCTCAAAGTCGAAACGGGTATCTTTATCTTCAACATGCAGGGGTAGTATGCCGAACATCCTCACGGGCCGGTCGTTTTTGGTTTGTGAATGTGGTTGTATCAGCGATACTGAAACATAAATATTTGGAACCATCTCGGCTGTTATCGGGAGGGTGAGTAAAAATTCACCATCCTTCTCCGGGGTATACCAGTTTTTACTGATTACTTCGCTGCCTTTCTCAACGGTTACAAGTATCAGCCCTTCTTTGGGTGCCGGGAATTGTATTTTGCTTCTTC
>JAAUTT010000539.1 GCA_012031335.1 Bacteroidales bacterium
ACCTGCCAATCCGGGAATATTGATATGACCAATCATTGGGTACATCCAGTGGGCATAAATTATTTTTCCTTTTTGTGTTATTCGGCCCCATTCAGGTTTTTCAATTTCTGCGCTCCCGCAACCATAAATACTTTCGCTATTTTTCGACATCCATTTCCCAACTTCATCCAGTATTTCGATGCTTTTAGCAGGAATACGACCCGTTGCATCCGGACCTACATTTAATAAAAGGTTGCCATTTTTTGATACACAGTTTACAAGCGACTGGATTACCAGAGACGGCGATTTCCAATGAGTATCATTTTCTGCATAACCCCAGTTATTGTTGAGGGTAAGGCAGGTTTCCCAGGTTAAAGGTTTACCCGAAACATGGACTATACCTTTGCCTGGAATAGCCTGTTCGGGAGTTTCTATATCTCCATATTGCGAAAGTTCGCGTCCATTAAGCGAAACACCGTGGTTAACTTCGAGGCGGTTATCCAGAATAATACCAGGTTGATTTTTATGCAGCATCGCTACCATTTCCTTTGCTTTCCACTTTTCGCCTGAATATTCGTCGAAAGAATAGTCGAACCACATGATGTCGATTTTTCCATAATTTTTCGAAAGTTCTTCAACCTGGCCATGCATGTATTTGAGATAATTGTCCCAGTTGAATTTTCTTTTACCATACTCTTTATCCTCACGCTGCGGGTGATTGCCAACATTTGGATAGTCGGAATGATGCCAGTCGATGAGTGAATAATATAAACCGACTTTTATACCTTCGGCGCGGAATGCATCGAGAAATTCACGCACAATATCGCGTCCATTGAAGCGGGTACTTGCTTTATAGTCTGTGAGTTTGCTGTCGAATAAGCAAAAACCATCGTGATGTTTGGCAGTGAGTACAGCATATTTCATCCCTGCTTTTTTGGCTATACGAGCCCATTCTTTAGCATCGTAAGCTGAAGGATTAAACATATCCACATACTTTTGGTATTGCTCTGTGGTGAGTTTTTCGTTTGATTTTACCCATTCGCCCCTTGCCGGAACAGCATAAACCCCAAAATGGATAAACATGCCAAAGCGTGCATCGCGAAACCATTGGGTACGTTGCATTTTTTCGATGTATGGATCCTGACCTTTCATGGGTAGAACAATAATAGTTGCAATTATAATTAGTAATGTTCTCATAGATATTTAGATTGATAGTTTGACTTTTAATCAGTTTTAATGCTTAATAACAGTATCTTACAGTTGTTAATATGGTTTCAGATACACTTTTTCCTATCTTCATCAGAAACGGGAGATAGAGTAGCAGGCCTAAAAATGTAAACCTGGATGTATCCTTTTCATGGTAAATCGTGTTAGTTAATATTTCAGCAGGTAAAAATTAAAGATTTTGTAAAGATTAAATCTTTTACCAGAACCCGAAGTCATAAGGATGGAGCTTAATACATTTCTCCGTATCCAAACGACTTCGTGTTTTAGTTTCCTAATAATTCAATATGCTATTTATACAGTGGACCATATGTTGAGCAAGCACGGTAATCGGAACCTTCGATATCCATTCCGAATGCACTCCAGGCGCTGGGGCGGAAAATACGATTCTCGTCCACGTTATGCATACACACAGGAATACGAAGCATCGATGCCAAGGTGATAAGGTCGCTTCCGATATGTCCATAGCTGAAAGCGCCATGGTTAGCTCCCCAATTTGCCATTACCGAATATACATCGGTAAATGCACCCTCACCTGTTAACCTGGGAGCAAACCAGGTAGTAGGCCAGGTAGGACTGGTTCTTTCCTGCAAAGCCTTATCCACGTCGGCTGGTAGAGCAACGGTATACCCTTCGGCAATTTGCAATACCGGACCTAATCCTTTTACCAGGTTAATCCTCGACATGGTAACAGGCATTTCACCTATTGAAGTAAAATGTGATGAGTAACCTCCACCCCTGAAATAACCTTGATCGGCAGGAAACCAGGTTGTAGCATCGAGGCAGGCTTTTGCTTCATTTTCAGTAATATCCCAAAAAGGCTTCATGGCAGGTTTTCCGTTTATTGATTGGCGACCACAACCATCCAGCGATGCTGAGCCTGAATTTATCAAATGAATTAATCCATTGGAAGCCATTCCTGTTAAATCTTTTCCTGTAACTCTTTTTACAGCATCCGGGCTCCAGTAGGTGCGAACATCGGCAAAAACCTGGGCTGTATTGGTAAGTAAATGGCCAAACAGCATTGCAGCTCCGTTCAAACTATCGTTTTCTGTAGCCACTACAAAAGCCTCTCTGATACCATTCCAATCGAACGAAGAATTCAGGATAGCTTCGGCAAAGTCTCCGTTGGGTAAAAAGTCGGTCCAATGTCTCTGTCCCTGAAAGCCAGAGGCAATAGCATTATGTCCAAGAGCTTCTTCACCAAAACCCAAATCGGCAAGTCGGGGATTACCAACCATAAGGTCTCTCATGATGAGCGTCTATTTTCACATACATATTTCCCAATATTTCGTCCTTTTGTTCTCTTGATTTTTGGGAATTTGGGTCATTGGTGTCTTTCCCTTCCTTGCAATTTGATTTGGTCCATGCCAAAGCTTTGTTAAATTCTTCTTTGTCGTATATACCCAGGTTAACACGGCGTGCAACTTCCGACATATCAACATATTCGTTACGCATTCCAAGGAATTCCTGGAAAAAGGTTTCGTTTACGATAGAACCGGCGATTCCCATTGAAACAGAGCCAATAGAAAGATATGATTTACCCCGCATTATTGCTACTGCTAAACCAGCTTTAGCAAAGCGAAGGAGTTTATCAGCCACATCGGTGGGGACAGATGTATCTGTTGAATCCTGAACATCGCGTCCATAGATGCTAAAAGCAGGAATACCCTTTGGTTATGGCCAGCCAGGGCGGCTGCAAGGTAAACAGCTCCCGGACGTTCGGTTCCGTTAAATCCCCAGATAGCCTTTGGCAAATAAGGGTTCATGTCGATCGTTTCGCTCCCATAGCACCAGCAGGGAGTAACGGTAAGGGATACGCCTACACCTTCGCGTTCGAACTTTTCAGCACAACGGGCCGCTTCGGCAACTCCACCGATACATGTATCAGCAATGACGCATTCAACAGCACTGCCATCGGGATGGCGTAACTTCGAAGAATACAATTCGGCAACTCTCTTAGCCATTCCCATGGTTTGATTCTCAAGAGATTCACGCACTCCACCCAGACGCCCATCAATAGTTGGGCGAATTCCAATCTTTGGTAATTTTGATTTTTGCATATAGTGTATTTTTATTATAATGAGTTTCTTATGATTAATCTCGTTTGTGTTCTGTTGAATACTTTCTCGTGCGATACAATATATTCGGCTGCTTTTTTACCCATCTCGACAAAATCGGTAGAGATTACAGTGATTCCATTTTCAAGGATTTCGTATACAGGGGTATCATTGTATGCAAGGAGACCAATGTCTTTGCCTACTTTAAGCTTTTTCTCCCTGCCCGATTTTACCACTTCAATAAGTTCTTTTTGACGGATAACAAAATACATTGTTCCTGTCTGTAAATCCTCTTCGGATATTTTCTCCACAACATGGCATTCGAGCTTTATTTCTTTACAAAACTTTTTGAAGTATTTAATCGTAATTCGCGGATGTTCGGAGTCCTTTGGAAAATATAACAAAGCCCTTGAATATTTTGTAAAAAGCTCTTTCTGATCCATTAAACAATTATAAACAGATGGTCCAAAGTCCTGACAAACATATGAATATCCTTCTTTTTCAAAGTCGCCAAGGTCGAGTAATAAAAGTTTTTGAGGATCGATTTTTTTTAACACCTCGTGAAATACTTCATTGCTAAAGTTCATTATTACATAAGCATTATAGCGGCCAATGCTGTCGAGAATAACCTGTTCGAAAAGGCGGACATTGTAAAAATGGAAGAGAAGATCGACTTTATAATTTTTAGGTAAAGCTCTAATGAAGGAATTATAAAGCACATCTTTAAAAGGACTGTAAGTATCGAGAAACAGAAATACCCTGAAATTTGCACTGGCAACATGATAACCTTTGGCGGGAGTAGATTCAGCCACCCCCCTTTTTTTTAATTCCCGGAATGCTTTAAAGACAGTATCACGCGATAAATTATGATCTTTACTTAGTTGATTTACTGAAGGCAGTTGACTACCAGCAGGATATATACCATCACTAATTGCCTTAACCAATGCTTCAGTAAGGTGTTGCACTTTTGTAGATGCAGGTGTTATGTGAAGCGTGAGTTTTTTAATGCTCATTATAAGTTAGTTAATAGTATAATATTAAGTATGCTGTGCTGTACTGTGCTGAAACAAATGTAAAAAAAATGTTTTAATCCGTAGATAATAATTATTAAAAAAAATTGGAAAAGACGAATAAAATAAAAATAGTGTTCTGATATTACAGTTGTTTATAAGCTCTC
>JAAUTT010000540.1 GCA_012031335.1 Bacteroidales bacterium
TAATACAGCAAACATATGGAGAAACGATAAAAAATCATGGAATGATAAAATGGGATTTATTAAGAGGAGAGCACAAATTTATAAATGTAAAAAATGATTATGGATATTGTACAGTAAAGATAATAGATGGGAAAATAGAAGAATATGAATTACCCAAAAAGCCAAGAATAAGATTTCAATTATACAATACAAACAATATAGAATTTGAAAATATTATAAATAAGTAATGTTTTGCATATAATAGAGCAAACCTATTTGTAATAAGTGTATTATGCCGTATTCAGGGCTTAAGAAAAGAGATCGCCAGCCAGGCCATTAATCCGGTGCCTGTTTGGAGGGCCTGTTCGTCAATATCAAATTTGGAAGAGTGGAGCGGAGAAGCTGTTTCGCCTTTTTTATTTACTCCAAGCCGGTAAAAGGTACATGGGTATAACTGGGTGAAATACGCAAAATCTTCTGCTGTCATCCTGATATCCAGGTCAATTACTTTTTCATTTCCAAGAAACTGCTTAGCCATTTTCTGGGCATCTGTGGTAATCTTTTCGTCGTTAACCACAACCGGATACCCTTTGTCAATCCTGAAATCGCATTCACATCCCATACCTTCCATCAGGCCTTTTGCAAGTATAGTCATTTTTTCATGAGCTTTCGTACGCCAGCTTTCGTTCATGGTTCGGAATGTTCCTTCCATATATACTTCGCCTGGAATAACATTGGTTGCGCCATTAGCAATCACTTTACCAATGGATAATACTGATGGCACCGATGCTTCAGCAAAGCGGCTTACCACCTGTTGCAATGCAACAATAAGGTGAGCCGAAGCCAGCACTGTGTCGTTTAATTGATGCGGCATAGCCCCGTGGCCACCTTTACCTTTAACGGTTATAAATAACTCGTCGCACGATGCCATGTATATGCCGGGTTTAAATCCTACATAACCGGCATCTAGTGTGGGTAGCACATGTTGAGCTATTACCATGTCGGGTTTCCGTTCATTAAAAATCCCCTCTTCAAGCATTAGTTTTGCCCCGCCGGGAAGTTTTTCTTCTCCTGGCTGAAAAATCAGCATCACCGTGCCTTCAAATTCATCCTTAAGTTCATTTACAATTCGGGCGGCACCCAAAAGTACCGAAGTATGTGCATCATGTCCACAGGCATGCATTACACCTTCATTCAGAGATTTATAGGGTAGGTTGTTTTCTTCTTTTATTGGCAGAGCATCCATATCGGCTCTTAAGGCTAATAATTTCTTATCAGGGTTTTTACCCCGGATATATGCAACAATGCCTGTTTTAACGATATTGTTTTTATACTCTATTCCCCATTCATTCAGTTTCTTACACACATATTCAGATGTTTCAAATTCCTGAAAAGAAAGTTCGGGATGTTGATGTATATAACGGCGTATATCGACTGTTTCGGGGAAAAATTTATCGGCCAGGGCTAGTATTTTTTCTTTTAATTCCATTATTTACTAATTGATTGGGCACAAAAATATTACTACAATTTGAAATGAATATAAATTAACTATCATCTTTGCTTATTATTTACCAAAAAGCATTTTAATACCCATCAAAGTTAAAAGCAGACCAAATATTTTCTTCAGTGTTTTTCGGGTAAGTTTATGGCAAACTTTGAACTGAAATAACTACCTATAATAAATGCTATAACAATGATAATGACATATTTAATATTAACATAACCTGTTTTATAGTAATTAAAAGCGGATATGATAAAAACCGGAAAAGTCATTACACCAAGACTTGTTCCCTGTGCTTCGTGCTGGGTGAGTCCTAGAAAGAAGGTCATCATTGGTATTATTACAATACCTCCACCAACGCCTAAAGTTCCGCTTACCAGACCCGCCAGAATACCTGTAAGAATCAGGAGCAGGAAGTCGTTAACATTCATGTGGTGAGGTTTAAAAATCGGTACTGAGTGAAAAATAAAAGATCCGCGGCAGGATAACGTTTTTTTCAACACCCCAGGCCCAATCGAAGCGCATAAAGTAACCAAGCAGTTGTGCTCTCAGGCCATAGCCAAAACCATAAACTATAGGGCTTCGGTTACTGTCAACATAAATAGTAATAGGGCCTTGCGATTGTTCACGGGGAATAATATCATAATCATAGGCATTTCCTCCCGAAAAAGGAGTTAATCCGGTCCAGGCGCTTCCAACATCAAAAAAACCAACTGCCTGAAGACTGCTCCAGAAGTTAGAACTATTAGGATATCTTGAGAAATATTTGATAAAAGGCCACCGTATTTCACTGTTAATAACAGCAAAGTTATTACCATTCCGCACGTTCTGGGTAAAACCACGCATGTTGGTTGCAACGGTTTGGTAGGCATATTTGGCCTGGTCGTCTATCCTCACGGAATTATCGAATGTACTTACCTTTGATGATAAGTTGATCCAGTTATCCACACTACCGAGGTAATAAATAAGTCGGCTGCCACCAAACGAAGAAGAAGCAGCAAAACGGTTTGCCCATATGAGGTTACGGTGAATTACCTGGTAATGCCTGAAGTCTGCTCCCAATACAAAAAGATCCGATTTACCACGTTAACCTGTTTGTAAGCTTCGCCAAAAATTTTGTAGCGCATACCGCTATAAATATTGATACCCAGCGATCGTGTATTATCGAAAACAAGCTCAGCTTTTAGACCTGTCCAGGCGTTGTTGAAGTTTTCCAGATCCAATGCCGATGTTTCTGTCGACAAATAAGCATTGCGGTCGTGCCGGAAAGAGACTGTTCCTCTAAGACTTAATACCTGCGAAAAGGGATATTTCAATACATAGTATACTTCCTGAGTGGTGGTTTTAATAAGGTAGTTGTCGGAAGTGGCGCTTGTAAACGACTGCCGGTGATACACATATTCTTTATCCCACCTTTTTTTCAGGTTTTCGATACTAAGCAGATATTCATTGCTTTCGAAATCGAACGATAGCCTAACACCTCCAATGATTTTATAGTCCTCGAAAAGGTCGTTGGTGCCCAGCTTAATCAAACCATTGAATCCCGGATTATAATATACCTGCGAGCCATTAAATGCCTGATAGGAGGCATTCAGGAAGTTGAAATCGGCCTGGCTGACGAGATAATTTATATAAAAAGCGGTTTGATAAATACGTTGTTTTTGTTCCTGTTTTTCGGGAAGTGAATCTCTTTTTGCAGGATTAAACACGGCCTGATTTGTAGATCCGTTGAGATTGAGTTTTTCGATCTCAAAAACATAATGATTAATATCTATTTCACCAGTGGATACCACTTTCGACGTGTCGTTTATTGTTTGCAACGGCTTTCTTATTTCGGGAGGTCGAACAAAAACCGGATCTGTTTTTATACTTAAAAGACTGTCTTTTCGGGAATATTTTTTATTCAGTTCTTTCCTGTATTCTGTATCGGGAAGTTTTAAGGGCAGGTTTTGAAAAGGTTTAAGCTTTTCCATAAACATATACATCCTGCTTTTTTTTAACCTGATATTTCCGGCATCCGACATTTCGGGAACAACATCATGTTCCATAAGGTTATCGTTGCTGTTTGTGATGGGATATGATTTCGAAAAATACCTGTAATGGATCGTGGTGTCGATATAACTTATCACACTGTCGTAATCGGCCATATAGCGATTGTAGATTCCGTTTGCATCGCTCAGGTATACATATCTGTTTTTAGTAATTTCGACAGGGTAGGTGTGATTTGCATATCTGTTTTCGGTAATCCGCGATAGTACATCCGATTTGGTAGCGTAGTTATATACAAATAATGCATAAGCCGGAGAAAGTTCCTTTACTTCTTCGGTTTCGAGAGATAAGGTATCGCTGGTTCGGTTAGAACTGAAAATTATCCGCGCCGAATTATCGATAAATTTAGGGTATAAATCATCGGCAAGATCTTTTGTTACCTGTTCATTTGTGGCCGAAGCAAGGGTGTGAACATAAATGTCGGTAAGACTTTCTTTCACTGCTGATAATACAAGTTTTGAGCCATCGGACGAAAAGGCAAAATCCAATACTTTATCAAAATACAGAAGATTTCGCTGTACGAGTTCCTTGGTTTCGAGGTTATAGAAACTGAGTTTCAGGAAGCCTTTTTCTTCTGTTATAAAGGTTAATATTTTACTTCCGGGATGCCATGCTATAGCGGGTTGTGTATAGTCGGGTATCTGATCGAGCTTGTGTTCCCGTTTGTAAATTCTTTTCAGTTTTTTAGTTGACTTGTTGTATAACCATATTTTGTACTGTCCCATTTCGTTTGTTACAAAGGTGATATATGCACCGTCGGGACTTAATTTCATTTTTTGGTAAACCCTTGTTTTCTTGGGTTTAGCTATAATAGGTGTTTCTTCCTCGTTTAATTCCGGGCTGTCGGTCTGGTAGATACTGTTATAATAACCCAGCCATTCGTTGGTTAACTGTTTGATGGACGACCCC
>JAAUTT010000541.1 GCA_012031335.1 Bacteroidales bacterium
CCGAAGCTTTCAGCCTGAAATATATCGAAATTGGAAACGAAGCCAGCGGACAGGTGTATGCCGACAATTATAAATTGTTCTACAAGGCAATAAAAGCGAAATATCCAAACTTACATATCATCAGCAATTTCGATAAGGTCGATGGCGGAACAGTAGAAATCACCGACCATCACAAGTACGGTTCGCCCGAAAGTTTTTTCAAAATGTTTCGCAGTACGATTCATACGACCGCACAAGCCCCGGTGTTTACGTGGGCGAATATGGTGTTACGTCCAACGTGGGCAATGGAAATATAACCGCCGCATTGGCCGAAGCGGCTTATCTTATTGGCTTGGAACGCAACAGCGACATCGTGAAAATGAGTTCGTATGCGCCCTTGTTTTACCACGAAAACGATATTGCATGGCCGGTAAACATGATTGCCATTGACAACGCGAGGGTTGCAGGGCGCAGTTCGTACTATGTACAAAAACTTTTTGCGCATAACCGCCCCGATTATACGCTCGAAACGTCTGTGCCAAAAAACGGCTAACCCCGATGAGCAGGAAATATGGGCGTTGGGCGGCTTTGACACGCAGGCAGGCGAATACATTGTGAAAGTTGTTAGCAAGAAACAAACCGCATTGCCCGTAACTATAAACTTCGAGGGGGTTAAGAAACTCGGGGAAATAGCAAAAGTTACCACGCTTTGGCACTCCGATCCTACTGCCGAGAACTCGCTCGACAACCCCAACGAGGTTGTCCCGCAAATAACTGAATTACCGGTAAAAGGTGTAGGGCTTGCTTGTACGCTTAAGCCTAACTCCCTTACAGTTATTCGCATAAAAGCTATGAAATAATACATTGAAAATAATGGCAACAACATTCTCACGTCGACAGTTTACAAAACTAAGCCTGGCTGGTTCAGCTGCGTTACTTGCTGTTAGGGTTCAGGGCATGGGTGCTTTGCCATCGGGCAGTAACAACTTAATACGCCTCGGCGGTCCTGTTTGGGGCGATTTTAAAGATCCCAACGAGTGGGCAAAAGCCGTTAAAGCAAAAGGGTACAGCGCTGCCCTTTGCCCGGTTTCGGTTGGGGCCGAGGAGCCAACCATCAAATCGTTTGAAAAAGCGGCTAAAGAAGCAAACATCATTATTGCCGAAGTGGGTGCATGGAGCAATCCATTAAGCCCCAATGAGGAAATTAGAAAAAATGCAATAAAAAAATGCAAAGATTCGCTGGCACTTGCCGAACTGATTGGTGCCAGATGCTGTGTAAATGTAAGTGGTTCGCGCGGAGATTCGATTACAGGGCCTCATCCTGATAACCTGAAAAAGGAGACTTTTGATATGATTGTGCAAATTACACGCGAAATTATTGACGAGATAAAACCCTCCCGAACCTACTTTGCGCTTGAAGCCCTTCCCTGGAGTTTTCCAGATTCACCAGACTCCTATTTAAAATTAATGAAAGGGATTGACCGAAAACAGTTGGCCGTAAATCTCGATCCGGTGAATATGATTAATTCCCCTTCAAAATATTTCTATAACAGCGATTTGATTAAAGAATGTTTCGAAAAGCTGGGGCCATATATTAAAAACTGCCATGCCAAGGATATTAAACTCCGCGATGCCTACACCATCCATTTCGATGATGTAACGCTCGGAACAGGCGGGGTCGACTTTAAAACCTATCTGAGCTGTTTGAGCAAACTTAAAGATATTCCGCTTATGATGGAACATATGAACTCCAGCGAGGAGTACGAGCAGGCGACCATAACCTTAAGAGCTATTGGCAGTTCAACAGGAATTCAGTTTTACTAAACCATTTTCAAAATACCGAAATCAATAAGAGTAAATAACTATGACAACAATGAAAAAATTAACCAAATCAACTTATAACAGTTGCATCATTCAAAAGCTACTGGCCTTGTGCTTTATGTTTAGTATTTCACTCCAAAACATTAACTCACAAAACTCATATAAAGGTGTTGATGAAGAAATAATGTCAAAATTAGGCTGGAAGGTTGCCATCCAATGCTGGACATACAACCAGCAAACTTTTTTCGATGCGCTCGATAGCATCCAAAGTCTTGGTGTGCATTATGTGGAAATGTTAGCATATCAAACAGTATCGAAAGACATTCCACAAAAAAGTGGCCCGGATATGGATAAATCATGTCTCGATAAGGTAAAAGCCAAACTAAAGGAAACAGGGATCACTGCGATTGCTATTTGGGTTGACCCTTTCCCAACAGACGAAGCAAATATCCGCAAACTGTTTGCCTGGGCGAATGAATTAGGTATAGAAACAATAACTACAGAACCCGATCCCGGCAATAAGGATGCAATGGAGCTCACCGCAAGGCTCTGCAAGAAATATAAAATAGAAATCGCAGTGCATAATCATCCAAAAAAATCAAATAACGAGAATTACAAATTCTGGGATCCTGATTTTGCCCTGGGTATTGTAAAACCACATTCCCCTGAAATAGGCATGTGTACCGATGTGGGTCATTGGTATCGCTCCGGTTTGAAACCATTGGATTGTCTAAAAAAAGTTGAAGGGCACATTAATTCTGTTCATTTCAAAGATTTAAACATCGAAAAGCAGGACGTACCTCTTGGTACTGGTATTCTTAATGCCTCTGAGCTACTTTCAGAACTAAAAAGACAGAAATTTCAAGGTGTACTAACCCTTGAATACGAAAGCTGGGGCAGCAGGCAGCATAGAGAACTTATGCAATGTGTTGACTTCCTGAACAAAGAAGCTATTAAACTAATAGAGCAATAAGGAAGCCATAATGCAAAGACTGTATTTACAAACCTTTGCATAATTTTCATTTTTTTTTGCTTTCCCATTGTATTTGGTTTGTCCTAGAGGTGAAAACTTATTTAATATCTGGCATAAATATTCTTGATTTTAAAGCCCCTAACTTCAATTTTATTTGAAAAATAAACGAATAATAACCAGAAATTACTAAATTTATAAAAACCTGACTGCCTTTGTTCAAAAATCAAATATGTTTTTCTGAAAATATGAAGATCCTGTTTTCATGCTTGTGATTTTCGGCACAAGCATGAAAAGTCTTGTTCAGGCTCAATACAAATCGCTTTATTTCAAGCACCTGACATCTAAATCCGGCCTCCCGCACGAATATTTATTCTACTCAATTTTACAGGATTCAAGGGGATTTATTTGGTTTGGTTCCGAAAATGGCTTGCATCGATACGATGGTTATGAGTTTACCAATTTTTACCATGATACGGACGACTCCACCAGTATAAGCGGAAACGCTGTGTTTCACATCATGGAAGATTTTGATAAAAATCTTTGGATTGCAACTAATAAGGGTGTTTGCATTTACGACTGGAAAAGCAATTCGTTTAAACATGTTCCTTTTCTCGAGAGTGAGGACAGTCGACAGAATTCTTATAATTGTTATTCAACGTATTTACTTCAGGTAAGAAATAAAAAATATTTACCTAAGCACCAATAACTATCTATATCAATACGATGTCAGCCGAATGGTTTTTGTCCCATTTAGCATTATGCAGAAATTTCCCGAGATAAACCGTTTTGTTGCCATCCGAACTATGGCAGAAGATAAAAATGGAGACCTCTGGCTTTCAACACAGGAAAAGGGATTGTATTTTTTGGATTTAAAAAGAAAGAAAGTAATTGAATTCTCCGAAAGAGGAATCCCTCCTTACAGAATACTTTCCGATAATATTTTCTCAGTGGCTATCGATGTAAACAATGAAGTATGGGTAGCTGGCGATAATGGATTAAACAGAATCGATATAGCCAATAACAAAAACACACCTTATGTCCACAATCCCAAAAACCCTAACAGTCTATCTCATAAGTTTGCTAACTATATATTTGAAGACGACCGGAAGAATCTTTGGGTAAGCACTGATGGTGGCGGCATAAATCTTTATGACAGAAAAACCGATGGCTTCATAAAATTTAACCACAACAAAGATGATGAAAATTCCCTGTTGGGCGATAAAAACCAATTTAATCTATAAAAACAAACAGGATATTTTATGGATAGCCTCGATAGGACGCGGAATTAATTATACCAACCTGCAAAAGGCTGGTATGTTCAACACACTTAGCAGCCTGTCTTCTACAAACAACTCATTGTCGAACAATGTTGTAACGGCAATTACCGAAGACGGTGCGGGCAATTTATGGATAGGAACTGATGGAGGTGGATTGAACTTTTATAATATTAAGGAAAACAGGTTTTTTAGTTCAGTGCGGTGAATTTGAAAATGTTAGGCGGGGTGGTTTTGACAGCGGGGGAGCGTGGGGATAAAGAAAGGGAGGATGTTGGCCAAGCGAATCATACCCTGTTTGGATGTGGACGGGGGCGGGTGGTGAAGGGGGTGAAGTTTGTGGAGATCCGGGATGCGGGGGATCCGGTGGAGGCGGCGCTGGCGTAT
>JAAUTT010000542.1 GCA_012031335.1 Bacteroidales bacterium
TGATTCAGTTAACAAGGAAATATTTCTGTTAATCTTAGCCGCAGTCAGTTTTTTTTCAGCCAGGTAAGCATCAAAATTATATATTGGTACCCAAGTAAGATTCACAGTATCCAACATAAAACCAATATCCCCATCCATATAATCTTTCATTGAGCCTAAATTGAGATGGTTCATCTCGCCACTTCGCTCAAATGAAATTTTACAAAGACTGATACCATGGCTTTTTACTTTATTCACTTCTGCTTTTCCCGTTGGCTTATAGCTATGGATAATTTTATAACCACCTTTTAATCGCTCTTCTTCATCTGCCGTTATCCTGTTGCGTTTAATGGCTCTCATTTTGGGAAATTTCATTACATTAACAGGTGTATGGGATTCCCATACGGCACCACAGTTTGGACAATTTGAAGGAACATGATTTACAGCACTCAGCTTCTCAATATGCTCACAATCTTCACAAACTATTGCTCTAAACCTATTTGAAGGATCTACCTCCTTGCTTACCGTTTGAACAACGTACTTGAGTCCGCCATAGTAAATGGTATTTAGAGGAGCGAACTCTCTTATGGCAATCGCCTGGTCTCTTGAAATTTCAACTTCCTCTCCCTTATGTAACATTCGAACGGATGTTACCTTTGATGGAAAAGCATAGTTAGGCAAGAAACCGACTTGTGAGAGATAGCGATATACATAAAAATCCTCTTTCCCTTCTTTAAGATTATTGTTTCGTTTTTCTAAAGCATTTCTTCTTGCAGGGAGAGTGTAATCCGGATTCCCTTCAGTTCTTATTCGATTATCAATTTCTTCAATTTCGGTAAGCGATTCCCTATAATCGGCTCTCATATTATTAAATGCCGAATCAAAATAGTAGGCGAATTGTTCCACCTGATCGGTAATGGCAGTCCAGGTTATTTGATTATTTGATTCATCTATTTCTTTTCCAAAAGCTTCCCTGATATTTTGTAAAATGGATTCTTTGTTTCGCTGGATGGAATCGACCAGATCTTTAAAATAATCGCTCATCATAGGCAATTCATCACGATTGCTGAAATCAATGAATTGACGGGGTTGAGTAAATAGTTTCTTGTCAATAGTTTGTAATACCAACGAGTTTACATGGGCCTCAAACAAATTAGTATTAGCGAGATTAAATCGAGGTACACTAATTTTGCCAGATACAATTTCAACCGGGCGGTTATAGAAATACTGATCGTGAACACCACGACTCGAGCCTGAACCACAGAATGTTTGAATTATGGAACCCTGGCCACTTCTACCAGCACGACCAGCACGCTGAGCATAATTACTTGGATTGGGTGGAACATTTCTTAAATAAACGGATGACAGCGTACCGATATCGATACCAAGTTCCATAGTTGGAGTAGCAATTAGAAATTGAATATCCGGTGGACTCTTCTTAAATTTATTTTCTTTAATTTTTCTATCCTGTCCATCAACTTGTCCTGAATGGTCTTCAGCAATAATAATATCTCGTCCTGAAAATGGTTTTGTGTATTGCAACGTATAAAAATTTTGAGTAGTTGTTGCGGCAACCAATTCATCTTTACAGCCTGACATAATGCAATACCTCACAGAATCCCAATTGTATTTTGAACCACATTTCATGCATTGGTAACGAAATTCATTTTGAGGAGCTTGTATAAGAATCATAGCAGGATCTATGTAATATACATCCTCATGCTGTATTGTTTGCTTTGTGAGATAACCCATTTTAAGCAAGAATTCTCTTGTTTGCTCAATTACTGTTACAATATCATGTGATTCTTCTAAAGCAAAACACTTCTTAACCCACGTATTTAATGCTCTCGATCCGTTAAAAGCATGATATGTAAACGGTGTATATTTGAATTTGTCTTTATCTCCATTTGTGTATATCCCAACATTGGTATCCTCGATGGCTTCGAATATTCTTTTTTCAGGTGCTCTTTGTTCAATATAATCAATTACTTGTTGTCGGAAAGTTGATTTATCAATCAGATTTGAATGTCCAATAGCCATTTCGCTTCTGAAGATTTCCATAAATCCCAAAATATAATCCTTAAGCAAAACTTTCTCCCTGTCTTTTAATTCTGAGAATAATTGCAATTCGGGCTGTAAAACTATTTCATCCAGTGCTTCATAACTTGCCTCCAAAAGACCGGCATCTTCCAGATTAATACTGATAAACCGTTTTGTTCCTCTAATTTCAACAAACAAGTACGTTTCAAGATATTTCAGGTATTTTTCCTTAAATAATCTGCGTTGCGCAAATGGAATGGTTGTTTCGTATTCGGGATTGATAATATGGGGATACAATAAATCAGGAATGCTCGTTACCGGAAGAAAGGTTGTTTGATGTTTTAACACGTTGTATAATGCTCTTCTAAAATATATCTGGTTGTACCAGTGATCCAAATGTCCGGCCTGAAAAGCCGCATCCTGTCGGTTATCAGTAAAACCAATCACTTTTCTTTCGCTTACTGGAGAAGCTCCTAAAGAGGCTGTTACAATTACATTTGTACCAGTAGCACGACCAATTGAATTGAGTAAAAATAATTTAGAATATTCAGTTGAATTACCTGAGTGCTCCGTTCGACATGAAGGGCAATACGCTAAAGGATGTCGCATTAAAGTGCCCGTATCGTTATCATCTTCATGATATGTAGTAAATGTATTTGATTGAGCGTCCAACCTGCCTAAGATTGGTTGTTTTTCCTTGTATTTGCTCTTCAATTCTCGTCGAACAGGTGTAAGCCAATGATCTGGTACCTGACTCAAATCCTCTTTGTATAGTGGTGAATAGTATCCGGCAATTCCCTTGAACGATTCATCCTGAAATGTCCATGGTGTTGTCTCAAAATTCTGTTCATCATACCACATTCCATAAAACTCCTTACCACATGTACGGCAGAAATGTAAAGGGTATAAGGTAGTTATTTCTCTACCCTCTTTTTCGCATTTGGGGCAGCTTATTTCTCCACTGTCGCTCAAATAACCACATCCTTCTGTTAAACATCCCCGGAGCTCAGAACCCTGATTATAAAAAGCATGTAGTTTTAGGAACAAAACGAGATACTTCTTTTCCCATTTCTGAAATTACCGTGCCCATCATACCTAAAATTAAACCCGCCTGAATTTCTAACTTACATGCTTCAATATCTGCTCCTGGCCTTAATGCATTTTCTATATTCTTCGGCTAACTTCGAAAAATCCTTAACCTCCTTGAGTGACTGTTCTAAAAAGCTTAATATTTTGGATTTTTTTAATTCTTCGCCAAAAGATAGATTACTTAAATTTCCGGTATAAATGTATCCCATTAAAGGAAGAAATAATGGAAGTGCCGTTGAAATATCCTCACTTTTAAAAAGTTCAAAATCACTTTCGGCAATACTTATGGAAGTAGAAATAATATCTCCGTTAAACTCAATTGTTCTATCTTCTTCTTCCACCACAACATTGGAGGCAAAAAATTCTTCACCAAAAATCCTTGAAGCAAAACCTGCGACCGCTTCTGCCGAACCTGTTCCACCCAAATCGTTGGCCATAGTAGCCGATGTGCCAATACAAAGCAGCTTTCCTTTGGTTTCGGTTTTTTGTTTTAACCTTCTTATCAGAAAAGCCACATCTGCCCCTTGTTTACCGCTGTAAGTATGCAATTCGTCTAATACCAAAAATCGAAGATTGCGTTTTATCTCATCGCGAAACAAAACAGCATCGTCGTTACGGGTGAGCAGTAATTCCAACATTACATAGTTGGTGATTAAAATATCCGGGGGAGTTCTACGTAACTGCACCCGGTCAATTATTTCGGAATTGTTTGGCACAGCGTTTTCTCCAAAAACATCTTTATAAGCTTTCAATGCTTCTTCGCCGGTATGTTGTGTATCGCCGGTGTACAACCCAATGGTTACTCCTGAATTGTTTAGCTTTTTCGCCAATTCTTCATATTGCGTATTGGCCAAGGCATTCATAGGGTATATAATAATGGCCTTAATGCCATTTACATTTTTAGCAGCCTGCTCCAAACAATAACTTACGATAGGCAATTCGAAGCAAATGGACTTACCCGAACCGGTACCGTGGTGACTATAAGGTTATGTTTTTTATGCGAAGTTATTTCAACTGCTTTTTGCTGATGGGCATAAGGAATAAAACCTGGATACACCTTAGCACAATCGGCATGTAGCCAGTTTTTACTAATCAACTCCGATATAGGCAAACCGGCCTTAAAACGTTTGCTAATTTGTATTACCGGCTCTTGCCAAAGCATTTTACGTTTGTTTATGCCATCTTGTACAAAAGCTTTTATTTCCTCATTTTTAAATACCTGAAAGGTTTGGATATAACTTTTATATTGCTCTTTAACGGCTTTGTATATTTAAATGGATCCATAATAATTAGGTCTGTTTGGTATCTCTAACTGTTTATTGTTG
>JAAUTT010000543.1 GCA_012031335.1 Bacteroidales bacterium
TATGGCCGATCACTGGTGCGCAAAGGGACACATTGTTCATTGTCTGGAAGGTGAATTTACCAGCGAACTCATAAGCGGCGAAGCTGTTCAAATGAAGCAAGGGATGACCTATGTGGTTTCGGATAATTTAAGCGAACACAGGTCGGTAACACAGCAGGGAACAAAGCTGATGATTATTGACGGGGATTTTCTTAAGTAATAACCAAAAATTAAAAATTATGACAACCTCATCATTTACTGATATCGAATCCAAAAGCCGGATCCGGGAAGTGGATTTCGATAACCTCGGTTTTGGTAACTATGTTTCGGATCATATGTTTCTTGCAGATTATGCAAACAATAGCTGGTCTTCAGGCAAGTTGCTGCCTTTTTCCAATCTTTCGCTTGCTCCAAATGCACTTGCCTTGCATTATGGTCAAACGGTATTTGAAGGAATGAAAGCATTCCGGCACGACGATGGGAAAATTTCGGTCTTTCGTATCGACAGGCATTACGATAGATTCAGCAAATCGCTTCAACGCTTGTGTATGCCTCCGGTATCATTCCAGTTATTCCGCGATGGAATTTTACAGCTTATAAACGAAGACCGCCAGTGGGTGCCCGACAGAGAGGGGACTTCTCTTTATATCCGCCCGTTTATGATTGCCACCGAAGAACGGTATGGTGTTAAAATTTCCGAAGAATATAAATTTATCATTTTCGCTGGTCCGGTTGGTAAATATTACTCAAAACCATTAAGGGTTAAAGTTGAAGATAAATTTATGCGTGCTGCCCCGGGTGGAACCGGGTATGCCAAATGTGGCGGTAATTACGGTGCATCGTTTTATCCGGCAATGCTGGCAAAGGAAGAGGGCTTCGATCAGGTATTGTGGACCGATGGCTCCGAAAAGCTGAATATCGAAGAGTCGGGAACCATGAATGTAATGTTTGTTGCCGATGGAAAAATTATTACACCGGCAGTTTCCGATACAATTCTCGATGGTGTTACCCGCGATTCCCTGCTGACGCTGGCCCGGGATATGGGTTATGAAGTTGAGACCAGAAAGATTAGTGCCCGGGAATTGGTGTCATGGAATTCGGAGAACAGGTTTACCGAGGCTTTTGGTACGGGTACCGCCGCTGTTACAAGTCCCATCAGCCGGATTTATGTTCAAGGAACTGAAATTGAATTGCCAGGTTACACCGAAAACAGTTTCTGCATCAAGGGCAAAAAGTTGCTCGATGATATCCGTATGGGTAAAATATCTGATAAATATAATTGGAATACAATTGTTTAAGTAAATTCCGCTTACCTCTCTTTTACAAGAGGGGAAGGGGTGAGGCTTTTTAATGAATTACACAAACTCCTGGGATAACAATACCCGGTCGGCTTCTTATGCCAGACTGGAATTTCCCAACACCTACCACCTTGCATACCGCGATCTTCCCGAAATCATCGGGGAACATACTTCGGGTAAAAAAGCGCTCGACTTTGGATGTGGAACCGGTCGTTCAACCCGCTTCCTTAAAAACTTTAGGGTACGAAACAAGTGGAATTCGAATATTTCGGCTTCCATGATTTCTATGGCCAAACAGCTCGATCCTGCAGGGGATTATCATATCGTGAAAGATGGAAAATATGATGCTGTTGGAAATAATTATGATTTAATCCTTTCTATTTTCACTTTCGACAATATTCCCCACAGAGAAAACAGGGCGATAATATTGAGTGCACTCAAAAACCTCCTGGGAAAAAACGGTTGTATTAGTTATGCTCGACGCTAATCCGGAAATGTACACCTGCGAATGGGCTTCTTTTACCACACGCAATTTTCCGGAGAACGGTAATGCAAAATCGGGACAGGTTGTGAAAATATGCATGAGCGATGTGGAGGATCAAAGTCCTGTAGAGGATTACCTCTGGATGAGGCAGGATTATGAAGATCTTTTTGCCCGGTCGGAACTGAAACTCATTGCCGATTACGCACCATTGGGTTACCCCGAAGAACCCTTCGACTGGAAATCGGAACTGACAGTGCCCCCATGGTTTATCTATGTTTTGAAACCCATAAAGTAAACTCTGGTTTAATTATTTGGGAGTTGTGAACTATTTATGGGTGAAAAATGTTTTAGCTTCATTAACCTTTAATCTGCAAAATCTATGAAGTCAAAACTTATGATCCTTGCTACCGTGATGGTAATTGCTTTGTTGTCCGTTCAGTTCAGTAGAGCGCCGGTAAAAACTTCAGTTGTAAAAGATACTGTTGGAATTCAGTACCCGGCCAAGGTAAAAGCAATCATAGATAATAAATGTTTTGGCTGTCATAATCCGGATGCAAAAAACCAGGAAGCCAAAGATGCCTTAAACTTTGTGAACCTGCCAACTTTGAAAAAATCACAGCAGATATCTAAACTGAACGATATAGCCGAAGTTACCCAAAAAGGTGAAATGCCTCCCAAAAAATTTATTGAAAAGAAACCTGAGGCAAAACTAAGCGATGCCGAATCGAAGCTTCTTGTTGATTGGGCTTCCGGAGCATCCGAAAGTCTTATGAAGTAATTATCCTAATGAATGAAGATATTTAAAATAAGTATCATAATTTTTTTTGTAGTGCTTGGGGCAGTGCAGTTTATTTCATGCAAATTGCCGAAAAACGAAGCAGTAACATCCAATGATCTGGTTAAATCTGGTTTTGCTAACAATACCATCGGAGATATTTTAAAAACCTCCTGTTACGATTGCCATTCTCAACAAACTGTTTATCCGTGGTATTCGCATATAGCCCCGGTGTCGTGGCTCGTAGCCAAAGATGTGAGGGAAGGCAGGGAAGAACTCGATTTTTCCCGATGGAACCAATACAGTAAAAGGGAATGGATTGGCAAATTGAATGAAATAATGGAACAGGTGGAACAAAATAAAATGCCAATGAAAAATTACCTGGTTTTACATCCGGCAGCAAAACTGGACAGTATTGAAAAGAAACTCTTGCTAAAGTGGGCTGAAAATAGTATTGATAGTATTTTAGATTTATAGATATACCAGATCTTTTTAAAAGAAAACAATTAAAGTTATTGAATTGGGCTTTTATGGAATAATTTTTATCCACAGACATCAGACCATACCTGTATTGGCTGTGGACTATTGCAAGTGGTCTGTCGACCAGATGATATCCTTATTAACAAAATGCCTGTTTCAATAAAAATAAATGGGAAGGAATTAATTACCTGTTGGAAAACTAATTCTCCTTTTTATAAACGTTTAATTTGTTTCCAATCTCCCACATAGGATAAAATGATATCTCTTCCCTCAGAGTTCTTGTTTTAAACCAATCTAATTTTCCAAAATAGAAGTTTCGGGGCAAAAATCTTATCCAAAAACTCTGGTAATTTGCTTTCTGTTTCTTTGATTATTCGTAAGTTAGGGTTTTCTAAGCTAAACCTTAAAATCATTATGCAACACAACCGACGAAAATTTCTGAAACAGTCTTTCGCTTCAGCTGCGGCCATGGCTGCTATTCCCATTTTGCCAGGCGATGCATTAAATATGGGTTTAAACCAAAACTCTCAGCTCAGGGAGGTGATTATAAAACCCGAAAGTCGATCCCAACC
The DNA here is from genome assembly GCA_012031335.1 of Bacteroidales bacterium. Next base: position 3,589 of record JAAUTT010000543.1, read on the forward strand.
CAAAGAATCGATCCGGTTCTCGGTAATTGGTCTTAACCATGGCCATATTTATGGCCAGGTGGAAGCAGTAACAAGAGGTGGTGGACAACTGGTCGCCTTTTATGCTAAAGAGCCAGCATTAACCGAAGCATTCGCAAAGCGATATCCGCAGGCGAAACTCGCCAAAAGTGAAAAGGAAATTCTGGAGGACAATTCCATTCAACTTATACTCAGTGCTTCAATACCGATTGACCGCGCCCCCTTGGAGTTCAGGTAATGCGTCATGGCAAAGACTATATGGTTGATAAACCGGGAATCATTACACTTCAGCAATTGGAAGAAGTCAGAAAAGTACAGAAAGAAACAAAACGGATTTACTCTATCATGTACAGCGAGCGCCTGGAGAATAGGGCTACCGTTAAGGCGGGAGAACTGGTGAAGGCCGGCGCTATCGGAAATGTTATACAGACGATCGGACTTGGTCCTCACCGGATGAATATTAAATCACGTCCCGATTGGTTTTTCAAACGAAATATGTATGGGGGAATACTGTGCGATATCGGGTCACATCAGTTCGATCAGTTCTTGTTCTTCACCGGTTCAACACAAGCTAGTGTAGCCGCTTCCCAGGTAGGCAATGTGCATTACCCACAATATCCGGAGTTTGAGGACTTCGGTGATGTAACACTGAGAGGAAATGGAGGCGCGGGCTATATCCGGGTCGACTGGTTTACGCCGGATGGACTGAAGTCATGGGGAGACGGACGCCTGACTATTCTGGGAACAGACGGATTTATTGAACTCCGTAAGAACGTAGATATCGGGGGGACGTGAAGGAGGGAATCACCTTTTCCTGGTTGATCAGA
>JAAUTT010000544.1 GCA_012031335.1 Bacteroidales bacterium
ACCCCTGTTGTAGCAGACTCGGTTCCCAATACAAGCAAAAAGGAAGAGGAGATTGAAAAGAAAAGGAAAATGAAGAACCACAGGACTCAAGTGCCGGTGGTGCGCGGCAAGGTGTGGCCGATGGGGATATCATTGTACCTGTTCAACGAATGCCTCAGTTTCCCGGGGTGAGGAGGCTTTGGCTATATTTATACGAAAAAATATAAGGTATTCGGAATTTGACAGAACAAAGAGAGTTAGAGGGGACGTGGTAATTTCGTTTGTAGTTAAACGAGACGGAAGTTTGGACAATATCCAAATTGTAAAATCCTTATTACCTGAAATTGATAAGGAATGTTTAAGAGTAGTTGCCGCAATGCCTTTATGGAGGCCTGCCATTAGTGGGGGAAGACCAGTAGAAATAACGCATACACTGCCATTGACAATTGCATTTTAGTTTAGCCCTGATATTTATATGTCTTATCCTAATTATTTAACCATCTCTCAAAAAGGGATTGAATAGTTGTTTTTTCTATTTGAGCTTAAGTATATTAGCCTTCGTAAAATAAGCCTATGAAACTAAACTTTGGCAAAAATAAATTGCCTATAGCAGCTATTTCCATTGTTGTCCTTTTAGGTTTAATGCATCTTCATTTCCCGTTTTTCGGGGATCAGGCATTTTTTTCTTTTGGGTGCTAAGGAGATGCATGAAGGATTAGTGCTATACAGAGATTTCTGGGATATTAAACAACCTGGTATCTTTTATTTTTTTCTGGTAGGTGGGAAGCTTTTTGGATTTAACGAGTTTGGGATACATCTTTTGGAGTTGCTGTATTGGATTTTTTTTTGTGTAATTCTTATTTGGTTCCTAGCCAAATACATTTTTAAGGATAAATTATGGCTGGCTGCTGTTTCATCTTTGCTGGTTGTTGGTAGTTATTATATTTGTGCCGGTACCGGAAAACTTACTCAGGTAGAAGCTTTGGCGAATTTTCCGTTATTGATGATTGTAGTTTTTAATTATTTATACCTGATTAGTGAGCAAAATAGAAATGTATGGTTATTACTGTCGGGAATTGCAGCGGGAGCAGTAATATTATTGAAGTTGATTTTTTTACCTATTCTTGGATTTCTTTATATTTTACTGGTTGTTCGTTCATTTCGTAACAATCGTTCCATATCCCTTAATTTAGCTGAGATATTTATTGTTGCCGCCGGATTTATAATTGCTTGCTTGCCCTTTATTATTTATTGCATTAAATATCAGATAGGGAATCTGGTTTTGGAAACCTTTTTTATAACTCCCACAAAAGTTATTGCACAGGCTGAGCATAAGTCAATTCAACATTTAATAGTTTCCGTACTTGGGTTTTTCCCCCGGATCGCTTTTGTTGTTCTGGTATTTTTGTATGGAGCTTATCACTTTCGGAAGAATCCCTTTGTTCAGGATATGATTGCCTGGGTTACTGCGGGGTTGTTCGTTATTTTAATTCAGAGGACTTCCTGGTGGGGCTATCATTCCAATTATTATATGCCCCTTTGGGAATTGTTGCTGCTTTTGGTATTAAAAGAATCTCGGAAATGCATTTTTTTCAGCAACTAATTAGCGCATTTCATTTTAATAAACACTTTGCGGTTGGATTATTAGTTTTTTTAATCTTTTCACCTCAGATTTTTATAGCTGCATATAAGTTGAAGGAAATTTCCCAATACGATTTTTTGGTTTCCAAAACGGGAAGGGAAGCTTTTATTAATGCTGACAAATTTAATTTTGAAGCCATTCAGGTTGCCAAACAAATGGATGGTAAAAAAGGAGATATTTTTGTTGCCGGAGACCCACTTATTTATTACCATAGTAAAAGAAATCAAGCCACTGCTCAAAACGGGTGGGGGCTCCAGTTTTTTATTCCCGAACAGTGGCTTGTGCTTAAGAAAGAACTTGAAAAGTCCTTACCTTGTTATATTTATATCGACAGATACTACGATCAGATACTTAACACCAAAGGTATAGTTGTAACTAAATGGATAGAAAAAAACTATTCCTTAAAAAGTTCTGATGAATTCGGTAGACTCTATACGAACATGTACTAATTTAACTCCCGGAGATAGCTATGGAGGCTATGGTTCCATCGGCAACAGCTGTTGTTATCTGTCTGTATTTTTTGCTGATAACATCTCCTACCGCATAAACGCCATCAAAACTTGTTTTCATATCATCATCAGTCTGGATGTATCCCCAAGAGTCGAGTTGCAGCTGATTGCCAAACAGATCAATATTGGGTTTCATGCCTACAAACACAAATACTCCATCGGAAATGATACTTTTGCTTTCACCGGTTTTTAAGTCCTGATAGGTGGTTTTCATTTTATCGCCTACCTTTTCAAAGGCTCTTGGTTCTGATAGAAGAAGTACATCTACTTTTGGATTCTTAAGCAGTTTTTTCCTGTGCCTCCATATTGGCAGTGAGTTTCTCCATCTGCTGTATCACTGTAATTTGCGCAATTTGGAAATAAAGTCCGATTCTTCTACTGCGGTATTTCCTCCCCCTATTACTACAACCTCTTTGTCCTGAAAATATTTGGCATCGCAGGTTGCACAATAAGATAAACCTTTTCCTTTAAATTCTTTTTCTCCGGCAACGTTCAGAGGACGCGGTGAAGCACCGGTTGAGATTACTATTTTTTTAGCCCGGATGGTTTCAATTTCATCAATTATTACTTCCTTTTTTTCAAGATCAACTTTCGAGACATCTACAGCAACTTTAAAAACCACACCGGCTTTTTTTGCCTGTTCCGACATGTTATGCGAAAGCATATAACCATTAACCGGTTCAACAAATCCGGGATAATTCGAAACCTGATGAGTTATGGAAACCTGACCTCCGGGGAGCTGGGTGTCAATTACCACAGTAGATAATTTGGCCTGGGCCAGGTAAATAGACGCTGCCAACCCGCCAGGTCCACCACCTAATACAATGACATCGTATTCGGAAGTTGACTTTTTTATTGTCGACTTAATGCGGCTAACTTTTTCAGGATCGATAAGTGTATCCAGGTTTTTAACCAGATCTTTTCTTTTTATACCTCCGGTAAGAACATTGCCAACCTGGATCCCATTTTTGAAAAACATTACGGTGGGAGAGGACTGGACCCCTAATTGCTGTGCAAGTTCACGGTTTCCCTGACGGTATATTTTGATGAACTCAATATCCTTACCATATAAATTATTCAATGCGTCAAATTTAGGTGATAAAGCCTCACAAGGAGGGCATTCTGTTGAATAGAAATCAAGTGCTACAAGCTCTTTCTGAATAACTTCCTTCTCAAATTCAGCTGCGGTAATCTCTTTCATAATCTTTATTATCTTTTATTTTAAAGTTTTACTTGTATAATGCTACGCCAAGTTCGAGTAAATCCTTTACAGGGCGACAATCGGGCGTTGCAACCATTCCATTGTTGTTTTTTGCTACCGAACCGCAACCTCCCCCGCATGCCAGACTGAGCGAACAGGTTTTGCATTCTTGAATAGCTGTTATATCGCGTTCTTCCCATTCACATACTAATTGTTTATTGAGAACGAATTCGGGATAATAGGTTCCGAGTTCTTCCTGCTGCTTTCCGACAGTAGCTGTACAGGAATAGATTTTTCCGGTATAATCAAAGGCCCATTCAGTTTTACAGGCTGGGCAGGAGTCAAAAAGAGGATCGGGTAGCTCTTCATTCTCGAAAAGGAACTTTGAAACCGAAAAGGCTGGTTTATGAAATTCAAGTATATGTGGATGCTTACGGATTAATTGATAAAGATCCTTGTAAAGCTCTATGCGTGAATATAACCGTTGACGCTGATTCTGACAATGGTGCAATTCGTAATTTCTCCCGAGCTGCGTTTTGAAATGTGGTGATTTAGTCCAGCCTTTTTAATGGCATATTCAGCGAAATCCGGTAAGTTCTGAAGATTCTCCTTGTCTACTACCATGCGGAGATTAACCGGAATTTCATTTTCAAGTAATAAATCCACCCCTTCGCTTATTTTGTTAAATGTTGGCGAATGGTCCTTTAAATACCTGCGCTGGTTATGAGTTTCGGCTGTTCCGTCCAGTGTAACCTGAATTTCGCGGATCACTTTATTATTAAGCAAAGGAATATATTCCTTCAGATTATAACCGTTTGTTACAATTGCAACCTGAAGTTTATTTTCTTCAGCCTTTTGCAGGAAATAAGTTACAAGGTTTTTATGGAGATTACCCGAAAGTAAAGGTTCACCGCCAAATAAGGTAATATATTTCCTTTTGTTTCCCAATAGCTGGTTTAAAGAGCTGAAAAATGTGTCGATAATTTCGGTGTTCAGTGCCGATTTTTCATTACTGTACTCATCCTGATAACAATAGCTGCATGCAAAATTACAAGCATACCAGGGTACAAAAAACACCTG
>JAAUTT010000545.1 GCA_012031335.1 Bacteroidales bacterium
ATGTCCCCGTTGTAAAACTTTAATGGATAAGACTCAGTTGAGAGGTTTAAATACAACCATTGAAGTTGATTTTTGTGAAAATTGCAAAGGAACATGGTTTGATAATGGAGAGCTCTCGCGAGTAGATACAATTATTGAACCTGTTGTTTATGAATTCCGCAAGATTGACCCGTTTACAACACAGATGGAAGCCTTGTATTGTCCTTCGTGCAACGAAAAGGTATTAATGAGCAAGGCTGAACACCCGAGAGATAATAAGGTGATCCACGATTATTGTCCTTCGTGTAAAGGAATTTGGCTGGATAAAGGAGAACTTGAAGCCATTCAAAAAGAAAACTGGCTTACTACTGTAGTGAAGGTATTCAGATGGTTGCAGGGGAAAGAAAATTGAAATAACTGAATTATGATAAATCTGTTAAGGACAAATGCTTCAGATCAGGAATTTATTAATCTGGTGAAATTACTTGACCTGGAATTAAGTAAAAGGGATGGAGCAGAGCACGCTTTTTACGGAGAGTATAATAAAATTGACAAGATTCGGAATGTTGTTGTTGCATTTGCTGAAGGTAAAGCTATTGGATGCGGGGCATTAAAAGCATATGATCAGGAGACTATGGAAATTAAAAGGATGTATGTGAAAAACGAATACCGGGGTAAAGCAGTTGGTGGGATAATATTAAAAGAACTTGAAAACTGGGCCAATTGAGCTGAAATATATATTTACTATACTTGAAACTGGAAAACGTCAGCCTGAGGCTATCAGATTATATGAGAAAAGCGGATATTCTGTGATCTCGAATTACGGTCAATATATTGGGAAAGAAAATAGTATATGTATGTTGAAAAGACTTATATAATACTTCATAAATTTCTATTGTCATTCCGGGAGGTGTTTTTGAGGTTATCTCCAAACTGTCCGGAATGACAATTCATTGGCTTCCGATTAGTTTACACCTTCGGCAAGTTCTTTTCCAGGTTTGAATTTAACAGCTTTTTTAGCTGCAATTTGAATAGCTTTACCTGTTTGTGGATTTTTACCAGTGCGGGCAGCTTTCTGTATTACAGAAAAAGAACCAAAGCCTACGAGAGAAATGCTTTCGCCTTTTTTCAAAGTAACTCCAACAGTTTTTACAATTGCTTCCAAAGCTTCTTTGGAATCTTTTTTTGACAAACCGCTTTCTGCAGCAATGGCATCAATTAATTCTTGTTTGTTCATAGATAATAATAATTAGAGGTTTTTAATAAATATGGTTTATCTAGACACTAAGATAACTTGCGAAATCCGCATTTGTTGCGCGTTTTTCCCCATTAGATCATAAAAATATTAACAAAATGTTCATAACGTTCTGGTGAAATATCATAAACAGCAGATATTCAGTATTATGAGAAAAAGGCCAATCTTTTTAATTTCAATAAAAATTGACAAATTATTTAGCTTTTTACTAGCAATAATGCAGGATTGAATCAATAATACATACTTAAAATTTTGAATATTTATTTTACAAAAGTATTAGTATGGAATTATTTTAATAAAGATGTTGAACCAGATATGAATTGCGATATAATAAAAAAGCCACACAGGGTGGCTTTTTATTATATCGCAATAGAATTTTATTTCAATCAAGCAACTTGTTTGTCGCTTCTAAACTAATTGGCTGGTGCCGGAGTGTTTTTAATACCTAATTTAGTCTTAACCAGTGGCATAACATCCTGAACATCTGCAGACATAAACTGCAACGCGCTTGTTTCATAAATCATGATAAAACCATTTTCCTTGCCAATATCTTCAATAGCTTTTTTGGCTTTGGCTACAATGGGTTGCATTAATTCTGCCTGCTTTTTTTGAATTTCCTGTTGGGCAGATTCCTGATAAGCCTGAATTCTCTGTTGAAAATCCTGAATTTCGCCTTCTTTGGTTTGTCTAACCAGGTTACTCATTGTTTCACGGTTTTTCAGGTAATCGTCATATTTCTTATTGAGTTCAACATTCATCGATTCAAGATTGGCATCCAGGTCCTTGGCAAAAACTTCCAGTTTTTTCAAAGCACTATCTCTGTCGGGCATGGCGGTTATTAAATCATTGGTATTGATATGACCAAATTTGGGTGCTTTCTGTGCGTAAACAAAGCCCGATGCCGAGATAAATGCCAGTAATAATAAGTATTTTAAAAGGTTCTTCATAATATTTTGTTAAAATTTAGTTTTGCAAATGTAAATATTTCGCCTAAAAATCAAACCTGTACTTCATCTTTTCATTTTTAGGTTTAGTTAATATTTGTTAATAATCCATGCATGATGGGCTTTAGAGCAAAAGAGAAAGAGTAAAAAGATTTTATTTAATACAAATCTTTTTTACTCTTTCCTTTTTATTCAGTTAAATTTAATTCTTATACCCTAACCTTTGTAAAACTTCGTCACTCTTGTCATTTTTGGGATTGGTATACAACATACCCATGCCTGCTGCAGTGTCAAAAATAACTGCAAATCCTTGTTCAACTGACAATTCCTTAACAGCATTATAAATTTCGTCCTGAATTGGTTTTACAAGCTCCTGGCGTTTTTTGTATAAAGCACCTTCTGTACCAAAGTATTTTTTCTGAAGCTCTTTAGCTTCCTTCTCCATTTTAACAATTTCTTCTTCCCGTTTATTTTTCATTTCATCCGAAAGGAGTACTTTTTCGCTTTGATATGCTTTGTACATTTTGTCAATATCGGCATATTTTGCTTCAACCTCTTTCTGCCAGTCAGCCGACAGTTTATTAATTTGTTCCTGAGCGGCTTTATACGAAGGGATATTGTTTAAAATATAATCAGTATCTACAAATGCAAATTTCTGAGCTAATCCTGGAAGGCTGAATGCAACAGCCAGCATTACAATGGATAATAATTTTTTCATGACGCGATAATTTTGGTTTCCGGGTTTATAATCAAATATTATGCTAAGATTTTCTGATTAACTAAAATTGTTGTCCAATTACGAAATGAAACTGTCCTTTACCCAGGTTCCCGCTTGGACCGGTTAACTTGTCGAATCCATAACCCCAATCAATTCCCAATAGTCCAAACATTGGCAAAAATGCTCTGATACCTACCCCTGCTGATCTGTATACGCTGAATGGGTTGAATTTGGAATGATCGTACCAGGCATTACCTGCCTCCAGAAATCCGAGTCCATAAATTGAAGCCGATTGCTGCAATGTTAACGGGAATCTTAATTCCATTGTATATTTCACATACATGTTGAGATTACGTTGCTTTAATGCATCATTAAAGGCCTGATCTTCGTACCCTCTTAATGCTACCACTTCGGTACCGTACATCTGGTAACCTGTCATACCGCTACCCCCAACCTGGAATCCTTCGAACGGGCTTGGTCCGATTTTTTTGTTGTACATTCCCAAATAGCCAACCTGAGCTCCTAAACTTAATACCAGATCGTGAACGCCATTGCCCATTAATTTGGAATAGGTATTTGCTTTAAATTTCCATTTATAGTATTCAATAAATTTATATTTTTCCGCTGGTGTTAAATTGTTGTTGCTCCGGAACATGGAATATGGAGGCGTTAACTGCATGGAAAAAGAAAAATTAGAACCGGATCTCGGGTAAATGGTCTGGTCCTGCGAATTTCTTGATAAAGTGGTTGAAATGCTTATGTTATTTGATTTTCCAGTACCATCTTCGAAAGGGAAACCTGAAATCTGATATTTGTTTAAAGAATACAATTGGTATGCAACCTCATTATACAATGAAAACCAGTCGTCGGGCCATTTAAGCATTTTGCCTAATCCAACCGAAACACCTGATACCTTATACCATTCGTCGGACGAACCTGAATTACCACCTGTAAAATAGTTATAGTTGTAGTTGTACATTTTCGAAAGGTAGGCACTCACCTGGAATGAATTTCTCTTTTTACCTCCCAGCCAGGGTTCAACAAATGAAATATTGTACGAACGGTAATATCTTCCGTTTGATTGGTGCCCTGATGCTAAGACTTTGGCCATCGCCCGATGGAACAGGCCGCCATTCTTTCAAATTGAAGAAGTTGCGCATAGAAAAATTGCTGAATCGTATACCAATGGTACCGACTAACATTCCGGCTCCCCATCCGCCAGATACCTCCAGCTGGTCGTTGGCTTTTTCTACTAATTTATAATGAACATCCACATTTCCCTCATTAGGATTTGGAATAATATCGGGAGTAATTTTTTCCGGGTCGAAATGGCCTAATTGAGCTAATTCTCTAACACTACGAATGATATTTGACTTACTGAAAAGCTCACCAGGTTTTGTCCTCAATTCCCGGCGACTTTTATCCTTTTTCCGAAAACTTTTGCCCCCCCCCATGTATTTTTAGAATGTGAGTTGACTAACGAGTGAAATTTATTTTCCAAAAATATAATC
>JAAUTT010000546.1 GCA_012031335.1 Bacteroidales bacterium
GTTGTTCGGTGTAGAGTCGATGGCCTTTGTCAGCTCAATGGCTTCCTTAAAGGTACGCGACTTAAGCTGGTCCTGCGAAAAACTGATGGCGCTGAACAAAGTTGTAATACCACAGGCAGCAGCCCGTGCATCCATAAAATGCATGGCAAACGAAACCGGGAATGAGGCACTTGGCCGTGGATGTATTTCTTTCTCGAGGTAGTCGGAATGGATATCGATAATACCCGGAATGAGCCATTGTCCTTTCAGATCAGTACCTTCCTTGTAATACCTGTCTTTTACAATATCGGCGATGATACCATTTTCGATTACAACCGACCCTTCAAAATTGGTGAGCGGGGTTACAACCCTCGCATTTGTTAAAATGTATGAATTCATAACTAAATTTTAGGTTGGTTAAATTTGAAGAATGAATGTTAGGAGTTGATTAGCTACTGGTAATTTTTAGATAAATGTTCGCACATATTGATCGCGCAAATCTTCGGATCCAATTCCAAGAGTTAAAAACTGCGCAGGCTTTTTCGGCTGGATCTGCCGTATCTGTAAACTATACACTACCGCTACCACCAGGGTTACAGAAGAAACAATCCTGATGGTATTTGCAGCGCCAATGGTATCTGTCAGCTTCCCTGTGAGCAGACTTCCAACCGTAGTGCAGGCCATGAACACCATAAAATAAATACCAATTACCCGGCCCATTTTTTCTTTGTTAGAAAGGGTTTGTAAAATGGAACTGGCCGATGCAAATACCAATACATGCCCAAATCCGCCGACTACCATGATAAGTGCTGCGGCAGCAAAGCCCGAAAAGAATGATAGGGTAAAATATGCTAAACTGTAGATTACGGCTGCTGCCAGAATTGTTATATCCAACCCCACAGCATTGCGTTTGGCTGCCATATACAGAGCCGCCATCAAAGCTCCGATTCCGGAATAGGTGGTTATGAAACCGAAAGTATCAGCCCCCACCTTCCAGCACCTGTTTGGCGTAAACCGGAAGCGTAACATTAAGCGAAAAGTTAAACAGCCCGATAAAGCTTACAAAGAGAATAATGCACCGTACCGGCGAATAACCGAATGCATACTCAAAACCTTCTTTTATTTCGCCCCATACATTGGTCTGCTTAGGGCTTAAATCCTGCGGTTTATGGTTCATTATCCTTAAAACCACTATTATTGAAACAAACGACACCCCATTCAACAGGAAACATACACCTTCGCCAGCCCAGGGAATCAAAATGGCAGCAATGGCAGGGCCAATTATTTTGGCAACATTAAATATGGATGAGTTAAGCGAAATAGCATTTACAAGGTGCTCCGGTTTTTCGATAAGGTCGTTTACAAAGGTATTGCGCACAGGGTTATCGATACCCCGAACCAAACCTCCGATCACCTGGGTTAGAAAGATAAACCACAGGCTTTCGAACCCCATAACAATAGCAAGCCCAAGTACAAGCGAAGTAATTGCAGCAATAATGTTAGTAATTATCAGGAGTTTGTAGCGGGCAAAACGGTCGGCGAGGATACCCGAAAAAGGCGATGTGAGAAAAATGGTGCCCTGGTTAATAAAAAGCAATATGCCCACAAACATTGCCGAGTCGGTAAGGCGATACACAAGCCAGTGCAGGGCAATGGTTTCGATCAGATACCCGGTATTGGAAATAAAATGGCCAACAGTAAAAAGCCTGTAATTAGGCGACGATAACGCCGAAAAATATGTTTGAGGCTCATTATTAAAATGATGAGTTAGCAGTCATTAACAACTACGGTACACAATTTAACCGAAGATGAATTATGTATTTGGTTATGAAATCCTGGTATTGTTAATTATCCGTCTTCTGAAGTAATCCGAAATCTTCTCTATGGAACTCACAAGGATTATAGTAAAAAATATCATGGCAAGCGCTTCTTTATATCTCAGCACTTTCATGGCCATATAAAGTTCGAAACCAATACCTCCTCCGCCAAAAATGCCGAGGGCAATAGCGAGCCTGATGTTCACATCGAGTGCATAAAACCAGTTTGCGATGATGGAGGGGATGGCCTGCGGCAATATGCCATACCGGATAGCCTGCAGCCTATTGGCCCCTGTTGAATAAATGGCATCCACCGGGCCACGTTCGACCTGTTCAATGGCATCGGAAAAAAGTTTACCAAAGGTGCCAATGGTTCCGACAATCAAAGCACAAGTACCTGCAAAAGATCCAATGCCCAGGGCAATAATAAATATGAGGATTATGATAAGCGATGGTGTAACACGTTCAAAGCAAGCAAAAATCTTGTAGTAGATCGCACAAATTTTGCGGGGGCAGTATTGTCGGAAGCGAAAAACGCCAGGAACAAAGCGATGGTGCCACCCAGCAAAGTGCCTAAAAACGCCATTGCCAAGGTTTCGAGCATGCTTTTGAAATGGTTGTATTCTGCCACAAGATACTGAAATCGGGCGGCAGCATATCTTTGAATATCAAGTCGGTCATATAGTGAAAGTCAGTAAAGAGGATGGCCGGGTTTATTTCGAGCAGGATAAAAAGCAAGGTTACAACGGCCAGTAAGCCTGTGATAACCTGCATCTGTCGTTTGAATTTCTTCGATGGCAACACTGCTTTCACTTCGGAGTGTCTCATGATTTCGCCTTCGTCGAGGATCCGTTTCCGGAGATAAATAGAAAGTCGCTCGGTGCCAAAAACCAGTGTAAGGATGCAGATTAATGCCACCAACGCCCTTTGGTACTCGAGCAAACCGATGGAATGGTAAAGTTCGAAGCCGATTCCGCCGGCACCAACAGCACCAAGGATAACAGAAAGTCGAATATTGATCTCGAATCTGAAAATGGTATTGGCAATAAGTGCAGGAAAAATTTGTGGCAGAACGCCGTAACGTATTACCTGGAAGCGGCTTGCGCCGGTAGAGGTGATAGATTCGAGCACCTTGTCGTCTATTTCTTCAATGGCATCGGCAAAAAGTTTGCCCAGCATCCCAACACAGCCAAGTGCCAGCGCCATAATGCCCGGAAAGGGGCCTAGTCCAAGTCCGGCAACCAGAATAAGGATGATAATGGTTTCGGGCAGTGCGCGCTCTGTTGCAATCAGGAACCTGCTGGTGTTGCGTATCCATTTAGGAGCAATATTAGCGGCCGCAGCCAGGCCAAAAAAAAGCGAAATTACCGAACCCAGTATTGTGCCCAGAAACGCCATCACCAGGGTTTGCAATGCCGGGGTGAGCATATCGCCAAAAGCCGACCAGTCGGGCGGAAACATAAACGACACCACTTCCAGCCCTTTTGGAAAGCCCTGGACAAGGTCTTTTAAATTGAAGCCTACAACACCAGATGCCAGGTAAAATACAACTGATAAAATTAAAACTACAAAAAGGGGTATTCGGAACCTCTTAAACGAAAGAGGATTATTATCATTGTTGCCGGGACTTTCCATCGGAAAAAAATTAGGATACTTTCAGTTCGTAAAGAGAATCTTCGGTTACTGCAGGGACAATCTTAGGTGCCACAATGCTGCTGAATTCGTCCTCGTATATTTGGTACAGCAAATTAGAACTCATTTTGGGTCGCCGTCGTAAAAAACTTTCCATCTTTAATGGCAATTACCCGGGTACAATATTCCATAATAATATCGGGCTGGTGAAAAACACCAATAACAGGCATGTTTTCCGAAAGGGGCTTTAATAGTTTCATGATACTGCGGGCGTTCGAGGGGTCGAGGTTGGCTATAGGCTCATCGGCTAGGATCATGATCGGATCCTGATACATCGCCCGGGCTATGGCCACCCGCTGCATTTCGCCCCCGCTCATACTTTCGACCTTGCGATGGGCCAATCCGTCCATTTTCACTTTCTTCAATGTTTCCATAGCCAGCTCCGCCTCATGATCGGTAAAACCATAGAAAAGGCTGCGGAAAACATTTATCTGGCCAAGTTTGCCTATCATTACATTCTCGAGGGCTGTTAAACGTTTCACCAGGTTAAAGCCCTGGAAAATAACACCGATATGCTGACGGATAAATTTCAGGTCCTTACGGTTAATGTTTGCCAGATCAACAATGTTCTGATTGGGTAAATTAATTTTAACACTTCCGGTGGTGGGTTTAAGCAAGCCGTTGAGGCATTTCATGGTAAGGGTTTTTCCGGCACCGCTTGGGCCAAGAATGCCCACAAATTCCCCTTTGGAAACCGAAAAACTTATCCCTTTTAAAAGTTGTTTGCCATTGGGCAACTGCTTGGTTATCTCATGAACGTGTAACATAATTTATTGAAATTTGGAAACAAATGTAGCCTTGCATTATTAGGTATGCTTAAGTTGTTTGTTAGGATTGTATTAAGATAGCCAATAGTCCATAGTCGTAAGATTTTTATTTAATTGTTGCCTATTCCCTAATAAAAAACTAACAAAA
>JAAUTT010000547.1 GCA_012031335.1 Bacteroidales bacterium
GGTTGTACCATCATTTTCGTATGAATTCAAATTTGAGTAAATTTTATATACTAATCTCAGCTCTTTTCTTTTTATCGGGCTGCGAAGAAATATCCGATTTCCCTAAAAGTGGAAGTTTTGTTAAAATACCCGTGATTGAGGCCATAATAACTAGCAAAATGAGGCTCACACTGTTGTTTTAAGCTATTCCACAACATTAAACCATACAGGTAAAGTTAATTTCATTGAAAACGCCAGTGTTAAGGTTTGGACAGAAATGGGAGATACAATTATTTTTTATCATTAGTAAAATGGCGAATATCAGAGTAAACCCTTTGCTGCGGAAGCGGACAAGCAATATACTTTATGCGTCGAAAATGCCGATTTTAAGGCTACTTCAATTACAAAACCTTGTCCTGTAAAACAAATCGACAGCTTGTATTGCAAGGTTATTAATCCCAAAGATTCGACTTATCATGTTTTTTTTAATGCCGGACCAGTCGACCCCGATCATACAGGATACTACCTTATCCAGGCTTACAGAAATAATAAGCTCATTAGCAAAGGAGATGAAATATGGATTATGGAAGATAAATATCTCGATAATCTGAATAACCTCGAAATGTTTTACCAGTTTAAATATGGCGACACATTGGATATTGAACTTCAGACGCTTACAAAAGCGCTATTCGATTACTATACAGAGTTGCAGAAAATTTTAGGATATGATCAATTGTATTCCCAGAATTACAAATCAAACCCTCCTAAACTATTTAACGAAAATGTACTTGGATATTTCCAGGTCTCAATGGTGAGCCGAAAGAGGATCATAGTAAAATAACCAATTTTTTCTTTTGTAGTTGTGTTCTCCGGTTTGCCTGATATTAATATTTTTTCTGTTTTTTCTTTCGGAAGGTAGGGTTATTATACATGCCTGTGTCAATATGTGAATTCAAACATAAACATAGGTACAAACATGAAAACATTTTTGAGAATTATTTTAAGTCTGGGATTTATCGTTGTTGCCTTTCAGGTTTCAGCTCAGAAATATACTCTGAGCGGCCATATAAAGGATGCCAGCAATGGCGAAATGCTATTAGGCGTTAATGTTTACGAAAAAAATACAACCAACGGAGTAGTAAGCAATGCATATGGATTTTATTCCCTTAGCCTGTCTCAGGGAAAACACAACATTGTTGTAAGTTTTATTGGGTATACGGTTATTGATACTGTAATAAAACCCTTGTTTTCGAAACACAACGCTTAATTTCGATCTGAACGAAGCAGCAAGTCAGTTGAAAGAGGTCGAGGTAAAGGCAAAAAGGGCAAGCGACAATATTGCATCAACGCAGATGAGTGTAACATCTATATCCAGTAAAACTTTGAAACAGATCCCTGTAGCATTTGGTGAAGTAGATGTTTTAAAGAGTTTATCGCTTCTTCCTGGAGTAAAAACAAGCGACGAAGGCTCCTCAGCCATGAGCGTAAGGGGAGGGGCCCGCGACCAGAACCTGATTTTACTGGATGAGGCTACGGTTTACAATGCAAGTCATCTGGGCAACATGTTATCAGTATTTAATAACGACGCCATTCAGAATGTTGAGTTTTACAAAGGTAATTTGCCGGCCCAATATGGTGGAAGGTTATCCTCTCTGATCGATATACGGATGAAAGACGGAAATAAAAAGAAATTTACAGGCACAGGGGGAATTGGGACTCTCTCGAGCCGTTTGACTTTGGAAGGCCCGATTGTGAAAGATAAAGGGTCGTTCATTATCTCAGGCCGAAGAGCTTATGTGGACCTGCTTACAAAAGCACTTCATGCGGTAAACGACACCATTCCCAGTGTACCATATTACTTTTACGACCTTAATATGAAAGCCAACTATAACCTGAGTCAAAAACATAAAATTTATGTTTCGGGTTATTTTGGAAAGGATGTTTTTGATTTCGAATCCCAAAAAAAGAATTTCAAAAACAACCTTAAATGGGGAAATTACACAGGAACATTCCGGTGGAATTTTATCCCATCGGCGAAAGTTTTTACAAACCTTACTCTTCTGGTAAGTAACTACAATTACGATTTTGGAAATGAGTTCACATTTGGCAAGGAAATAAAAAAACAAAATTTACCTGGAATGCAGACCTAATCGATTATTCAGCTAAATACGACATTGGCTTATATGTGAACGAAAAGAACCTTTTTAGGCTTGGTATAATCAGCACTTATCATAAGTTTAATCCCGGGAAAGTTGCAGGATATTCCGATACAATCAAATACAACTTTAAGAATCCGAAAAACAATGCCCTTGACATGCTTTTTATGTCGTCGAACGAACAAAAATTAGCCCCCAAATTGACAATGCAACTCATTGGCATTCGGTATACTTTGTTCCAAAATATTGGGAAGGCATCGGTTTACAAACTAAATTCCGATTACGAAACCATTGATACTTTAAAATACGGCAAAAATAAAATTTACAATACATTCCAATCCTTGGAACCAAGGATTGGGTTAAACTACCTTATTTCGGGCAAAAGCTCTTTAAAATTAGGGTACAGCCGCACCAGCCAGTTTGTACATGTCGCTTCGAATTCTTCAACCGGATCTATTATCGACCTTTGGATTGGTTCAGGTCCAAACATCAAGCCTCAATATGCCGACTTGTTTAGTGCAGGTTACTTCCGAAACCTATTCGATAACAAAATTGAAGCCTCCGTGGAGCTTTATTACAAAAACATGGAAAATCAAATTGAGTTTCGCGAATTTGCAACTCCACAATTTAACCCACGGATGGATGAAGATTTCAGGAAAGGCAGAGGGCGCTCTTATGGGGTGGAGTTACTCCTGAAAAAAACCGAAGGCAGGTTTACAGGCTGGTTCAGTTATACTTTATCAAAATCGGAGCGAAAAATCAACGGGATACAGGAAAAAGACTGGTTTTTATCTTCAACCGACCGCCGGCACGATTTAACCGTTGTAAATATGTTTAACCTGTCGAAACGTATTATATTATCAGCCAATTTTACACTCAAATCCGGTCGTCCGTTTACTTCGCCGTCACTCCGGTACCAATACGAAGGCGCTATCCTTCCATATTACACCGGTCGTAATAACGATCAGATGCCGCTTTACCACCGGCTCGATTTAGCAGTTACTATCAAAGGTAAGGACAAACCTGGTAAATGGTTGCGCAACGAGTGGGTGCTATCAGTATTCGACGTTTATAACCGCTCAAACCCTATTTCTGTTTATTTCATGAGCGATGAGGATAATGAATTTGTTACTCATGCATACCGCCAGTCGTTTCTGGGTTTAACGCCTTCAATAACGTGGAACTTTAATTTTTAATATTAAAATACTCTTAAAATGAAAACATATATATCTATCTTAATTTTTACAGTTTTAATGATTTCCTGTTCAAAGGATTCCAAGATTGATTGGGTCCTGAAACCTCATGCAGATTTACTTGTAGTGGAAAGTCTGCTTACCAGTGATACTTCCAACCATTTTATTCATCTAACTTTATCCAATCCTTACTACGACAGCAAAAATCCACGGGCTGTTTCGGAGGCTACGGTTTTCGTTACTGAAGGATCAAAAGTTTATTCTTTTGTTGAAAGCTCCGAAACTAAAGGATTGTATTTTTCAAGTGAAAAATTCGCCGGTAAACCAGGAAAAACTTACGATTTGACAATTAAGTTAAAAGATGCACTAATGGGAAGTCCGAATTTAAAAGTTCAGCTAAGATGCCTGAAGGTTTGAAAATAGATTCTATTAAATGTGAACTTTATGAAATGCCCGATATGGGCGATGAAGATACCAAAAAGGAAAAGGATACTACCATATTGGCAATATATTATTTTGGAGATGAACCTGAAGTGGCTACAAATTATTATTTAGCAAGGGCCTACCGCAATTCACAATCACTTCAAAGCAATTCAAAGGAATTTTTGACTTATGAATCGCATGAAGATAAGAACTATACTCATCTGGTTACGTTTGGGGAAAATGTAATCGGAAACGATTTGATTACATTTAAATTATATACCATAGACCGGTCTTACTACAGATATCTTGAAGCTATCCGGAATATGGATCAGACAGGGATGGCTACAAGTTTGTCGGGCCCTCCCGCTAATGCTGTTGGAAATGTACCTAATGCACTGGGATATTTTGTGGTTGCTTTGTATCAACAGCAACTGCTGAAGCGGAGGACTTTAGATAATGAAATAAATTTGAAAATATCACAATCATGCAAATTGCAGAAAGCGTTTTTATTTATCTTGGAATCCCTTTTATTGCAGGTTTTTTAACACGTTTCATTCTTATTCGTATTAAAAACAAAACTTGGTATTATACCAAATTTATTACTAAAATAAGCCCGATTACCTTAATTGCATTATTGT
>JAAUTT010000548.1 GCA_012031335.1 Bacteroidales bacterium
GAAAAGTGAACAAAAAAAGTACCAAAAAACTCTTTGACGGCGGAAACCCCGCATTTGTGCGGGGCAGGCAGCGCTCCCTCTCGTTCCTCGAGTCCGCTTGAACGGACCGCCGTCAGCAAGGAATTTGTATTTAAGGCTTCGCCACGCATTGATTAGAGGTATTAGCAAAAGAAATAATGGTAATGCTTCTTTATTTCTGTCATTCACTCATTATGCCCATTTTCCTGTGCTAGGGTCTCGCAACGACCTCTCACCTTTCTAATGCCAGACCGGCCCCTTTCTTGAAAGAGAGGGGAGAAAGAATGCACATATTTTATTCATTGCTCTTCAAAGTCCCTCTCTTCAAGGAGAGAGATTACCGGTGAGACCGCTTCGCTAAGTTTAGGGTGAGGTTTTTGGAATTTATGAATAATACAGGTTAAAGTCATGCGGCAAGTCTCAGCACTTTTTCTTAACCGGATATTCCGGTCTATAAATAAGAAGCAGCAAATACAACCAGAATAAAAGCAGTTAAAATCAGATAGGTATAAACATTTCCAAAATTGAGTGTATAGCCAAAAGATGGATAAAGTTTCGGAACAAAAATCCGCATATCTTTTTTTGTTGAAATAAGCCGGCCCTATCCAGTTTGCCGGATTTCCGGACATGGCATCTGATATTTCTTTATTGATTTTATTCTTCATTCGTACAAATTTTTATTTTAAATGTTGTATGAATAGAGGCTAACGCGCATTTGTGAAGTCTTAAATTTCCTGATCAGAGTGAAGGTATTTTTTTAATCCAGGCTTCTGTAATTTCGAGTACTTTATTGTCCATCGCGGGTTTATCAGTGTTCCCATATTCAGATGGCAAGCCGGTTTCCGATTGCTGAAAAAGGTGGTTAAAACCTTCCAATGCACGAATTTCGTAATTTGTATTTTTTGCATCCCGGAGAGCTTTTTCGATTGCTGCCAGATTTTCTTTTGGAAGAACCTGCAGGTCCCTGGATCCATTCAGTACCAAAACGGGACACTTTACCCGACTAAGATAGGAAGCAGGATTAAAGGAGAAAAACGTTCTGAACCAGGGGCTCAGGTAAACAGAATAAGATTTGATATATGTTTCCTCGATTGGCTGGGAGAGGTTTAACTTGGATATCACTTGTTTTATCAGGTTTTGAGCATTTTCATTTTTCGGATTCGATTCGACAGCTTCAATTATTTCTTTGTTCAGGTTCACCAGTTTCATGGTTGAATCTTTAGAAAGCCCTTGTGCTGTCAGTATTGCTTCGTTTTGGGTGATTAGAATCTCTTTGCCTGTTATACCGGGTCCGGCAAAAAGAATAATAAATGCTACATCCTTATTTCTGGAAGCAACAACAGGAGCGATCATAGCACCTTCGCTGTGACCAGCAATACCCACTTTTGCGCATTAATGCCAGCTTGCTTCCTCAGAAAGGCAAAAGCCATTTCGGCATCGTCGGCAAAATCGTAGGAAGTTGCTGTTTGAAAATTACCGGTCGACTCGTTTACGCCGCGGTCATCATAACGAAGTACAGCAATACCATGTGACGACAGATAATCTGCTATCCTGAAAAAAGGTTTTTGTCCCATCAGTTCCTCATCGCGGTTCTGTGGGCCTGAACCCGAAACCAGCACCACCGCGGGATAATTTTAGCATTCTTTGGAATTGTTAGTGTTCCCGCCAAGGTAACACCGGAGTTCTCATGCACGATTTTTACTTCCTTTGAATCGTACAAGGCATTTGTTTGCGGAAAGGGGATGACTGCAATTTCGGAAGACTTTGTGATATCGAGCGGGAAACTCGTTCCGCCCTGGTACCAGGTTCCTCTCATGCTGGTGGCGGATGTTAAAACAGCTTTATACTGACCCATGATCGTGGGAACATCCACAATAACTGTATCGTTCCTGAATATTAAATCATTGGCAGGAATACCTTTTGCGCCCTGGTCGGGACTGTCGAGCGTAACCGAAGTGGAATTTTCCTGCTTTTTGAAGTTAAATACAATCCGGAGCTTTGCATTCTGCACCGTGATGGCACCAGTCCATTTTCCGTTAATTTCTGCAGGTGGTTTAACCTGCGAAACGGCCGGATAAGTGCTTAAAAGTAAGAACAGCAGAGAATAAGCGAATGTTTTCATTGCGATTTGGAATTTATTTGCGTTAACAATTGCAAAGTTTTCTCAGGAGATTTGAAATTCAGGTAAACAGTCTTAAGGCCTTCGCCTGTGATTCGGATATACGGGAGGGAATTTTTATGAATAAAAAGCTTGATAACTTCGCCTGACCTGGTTTTAAAATGACCTTTCAAAACACCACCTCCCTGAAATCCATTTGTGCGCATGGTGATTTCCGGAAGTTCTGAAACTGTATCCACCTTAATTTTATTCCAATCTGCTTTAAATCCATACATGCCAAAAAAGAAGATTGCAGCAATAAAAATGGCAGTGCCTGCAAAAGTTAAGACAATGGTTCTCTTTGAAGCTTTTTCAGGTAAAATGGGAGATACAGATCCACTTTGATTTTTAAACCTTTTGTTTCCGAAAAGGATTGCTATGATTGCTGTTCCCAGAACCAAAGCCAGGAAGAGAAACGGGAAATATTCCTTCAGTTCCAGCATATCGAAAAGCCAATAACCGGCAATCATTAAAAAAGAGCATACAAAAAATGCATTCCGCATAAACAGGGAAAACCCGGCCCAATTAATAGATTCCCGCTTTTCCTTCGGCATGGTAGTATACCCCGAAATCATCCAATACCATTTATATTTGTGAATTAAAAATGGCAGAGCCGACAGAAAAACAGCGATTATCAGAACAAAAGTAAAGTTCATAATCAGTTATTTAAAGATTTGTATCAGATAAGGATAGGATTGAACCAACAGTATTTTAAACAGGACTTCGGCAATTATCAATGCCACTATGAAACTTACAATGGCTTTGGCCCCCCGATAAATTTGCCGACACGCTGAATGCGTTGTACATCAATACAACTGTCCAGATAGTAAATACGATTGTTAGCAGCCCAAAAATGATCAACGAAGCTGAAATATCGGGCATTCCCTGAAATTCGAACCGGAAATAAGGAATAAAGCTGATCAGGGAAATTACTAAATACGGATATTTGGCAAATGCCTGCGTTCCGAAAATGTCGACAACCCTCACCTTCGACCGGGAAAGGATTTTTGCAGCTATCAGCAGTAAAACCGAGAAAAGCAGCCAGCTTACAATTACTTCCAGCAAAAACAGCAGCATGGGTGCCGGCATTCCGGCATGCATGTCGATTACCCCGTCATAGTGAACATTGTTCAAACCCCCAAGAAATGCTGTAACAAGGAGAATAAGTAGCCCCCAGAGGAGCGACTGAACTCCGGCAATCCGGGTAAAAGGGTTATACAGCCAATTGATTTTCATTATTTTCGAGTGTTTGAATATCGTTAATAAGCGCATCAAGCATATTGCGAACGGTGGGATAGCTCAATCCCATTTTCGAAGCCATATCTTTCAGGCTGCCACTGCTTTTTACAAAGCTGACGATAAACTGTTGTTGTTCGGGACTTAATTGAAGCAAAAGAGGCATTTGATACAAGCCCGAAACGGATGTTTTACAGCTTTCGCAGATCAGTCCCTGCACAGCAAGGTTGTTCCGGCAACTGGGACAATGAATAGGGAGTTTATTTTTCATGCCACAAAAATAAATAAAATTGAAATACAATTCAATAATATTAATTAATGAATTAATATTATTGAATAAACATAATTGTTTCTGAATAGGTACAACCTCAATGCTTCATATTATTTTGCATTATCAGGAATATCAATAATTTTTCTTATCGTATTTACTTCCATTTGTATTAACTTTGTGATTTTAATAACAAAACTTTAAATAAAACATTCATATGCAGACCATTGACAAGTACAATTTTAAAGGAAAGCGTGCGATAATCCGTGTTGATTTTAACGTTCCCCTCAACAAACAGACTTTTGAAGTTACTGACGATACCCGTATTCGTGGCGCTTTGCCAACTATTAGTAAAATTTTGAGCGATGGCGGTTCGGTAATTCTGATGTCGCACTTAGGTCGTCCGGATGGAAAAGTTCAGGAGAAGTTCTCTTTAAAACATGCCATACCTGCCATTGAAAAAAATATAGGCAAGAAAGTGATTTTTACAGACGACTGCGTAGGCGAGGAAGCCAAAAAGATCACCGCTTCCATGAAACCCGGCGATGTGGTTTTACTTGAAAACCTACGTTTCTACGAAGAAGAAGAAGGCAAACCCTATCACCTTGGAGAAAACCCAACCGACGAGGAAAAGAAAGCCGGTAAAGCAAAAGTGAAGGAAAGCCAGAAAGAATTCGATGAAAACCCTTGCCAGCTATG
>JAAUTT010000549.1 GCA_012031335.1 Bacteroidales bacterium
AGGTCTTACCTCTTCCTTCAATTAAGATTTTCCAATTCCATGTTTTTTGGGTGAAGACCTTACATATACAAAAGGAAGATTTAGTTCCTGAGCAACCAGCGCTCCCTGGGCAATTGCTCCTGTAGCAACACCTGCAATAACAGAAACTTCCGGAAAATTCTCTTTTATAAGGTTGACAAGTGCATCGCGAATGGCATTACGAATTTGGGGGTATGACAATGTAAGCCTGTTATCGCAATATATTGGCGACTTCCAGCCCGAAGCCCAGGTAAAGGGTTTTGCAGGTTCTAACTTAATTGCTTTACTTTGCAGAAGATATTTAGGTATTGTTGTATCTATCCTTTTCATAATGCAGAATTATAAAATTTATTTCGGGAACCGTGTTTTAGTTTTAACGGGCAAAGTTACTAAAAGCTTTGAAAAGAACGATGGGTTGTTTTACAAGTTCTCCGATAAAGATGAAGTTACTGAACTCTTAAAGGCCTTTGAGGGATTTTCCAAATTGGGTAACCTCTATATCTTGCATAAAGACACCGAATTGATTATGGAACATATTAAGTCCTTATATACAATTCTTGAAGCTGCCGGAGGGGTAATCCGGCGTGCCGATGGAAAATTTCTCGGAATTTTGCGAAATGGGGTATGGGATTTACCAAAAGGAAAAGTTGAAAAAGGAGAGTTTTACAAGCAGACTGCTTTGCGCGAAGTAAAGGAGGAATGTGGGTTAAATAGCATTGAAGTTGGGAAAAGACTTATCGACACCTACCATACTTATTCCGAAAAAGGAAAAAGTATACTGAAACGAACAATATGGTATGAAATGCACCTCAAAAAAGATGAAACTCCAGTTTTACAGGCTGAAGAAGGAATTACCGATTGTCGATGGTTTGATACCGAAACTGTCGGAGAAGCATTGAAGAATACTTATGAATCACTTCGGGATGTTTTATAAGCACTTTTATTTATAAATAATTGATTTTTTAGCCGTTTCAAAAATAGTCCTGTATTTCACCACTTATTTGCTTCAGGTTAATTTCGGCTATTTTGGCAAGATACCTTGCTTCGATATATCTGCTGCTTGCATCGAGGTAGTTTTTCTGTATCTCGCGCATTTCAATTCCCGCTAAAGACCCCAGCCGATATTTTGTCATGGCAATGTCCAGGTTTTCTCTGGCCCATTCCAGGTTGCTTGTTTCCAAAGATAAAACTCTTAAGCTACTTGTGTAAACATTCCAAATCTGATTTAATTCGTTGGTTATTTCCTGTTTTAAATTTTGAAGTTCCAGTTCCCTGTTTTCATTTTCAATCCTTGCATTTCTGATTTGACGATGATTGTCGAACCTGTTAAAAATATTGAATGTGAGACTCGCTCCATAGGTCCAGCCGGTGGTTTGGTTACTGAGTAAAAATCCCGATTGAGATTCGGAGTTGGTATAATTAAAACCACTGTTCAACGACAAAGAAGGATAATACCTGGATCTTATTAATTTAATATCAAGTTCGCTTAATAATTTTGATTGATTAGCAATAAGCAGACCGGTATTATTATCCAGGGTTTTTTTAAGTAATAACTCAATATCCAGATCTTTATTAATAAGTATTGTGTCCTGCCAGGTTTTGGGAATATTAAGATTATAGGCCAGTGTTTTACTGAGCAGTATTTTCGATGCATTTACTGTCTCTTCCTGCCTTAAATATCTTGAACTATCTGCATTGAAATCGCCTTGAGCCTGGAGGTACTCCAGTCTGGAAAAACTTCCTATTTTATATTTTTCTGAAGCAATTGCCAAACGCTCTTTGGAAAGCTTTAGCCCATAATGCAATGAATTAATTAACTGGATTTGTCTAATTAAATTATAATATTCGGTTGCGATTCTGGAGGCAAGGTTTTCCAGAGTCATGCGGGTATTGAGTTTTCCGAGTTCGGATAGCTCTTTCACTTTATCATATCCTACAAACATGGCAAATCCATCAAAAACAGTCCATTCGAGGTTAATGCTCCCGTTAAGTGAATTTGATTTAGCATTATCCCGTTCCTGAACTGTTCCGGAAGCAAATTCCTGACGGGTGTCTACTACCGAATTGGATTTCCTCAAGGAGCTGTTTGCCGCAGGGAAAAAGGCGTATTTAGCAAAACCGAGGTTGTTTTTAGTTATTTCTTCTTCATTTCTTGCAATCAGAATAGAGTAATTTTTTCCATGCCGATAGCAAGGACACTTTTTAAGGTTAAGGAATCCTGACCGTTAACTCCAATTTGAATGGCAAATAATATCAGGATTGCGATTGGGATATAAATGTATTTTTTAAGAAACTTTAGCATTTTTGGCGTTGTTAGATTCATCTTCGGTTACATTACTTACGTCTTTTTTATATTCGGAAATATAACTGTAAAATAGCAGGAACCACATATAATGTAAGGGTTGTTGAAAGAAGCAAACCTCCAACTACTGCTATTCCCATCGATACACGGCTTTCTGATCCGGCTCCTAAAGCAAGGGCGATAGGCAATGCACCTAAAACAGTCGCAAAACTTGTCATTAGAATAGGTCGGAATCGGGAAACTGATGCATCGATAATTGCATCCATTTTTTTAAGACCTGCGGCTTTTCTCTGATTGGCAAATTCGACTATCAGAATTCCATTTTTTGAAACGAGTCCGATAAGCATAATCATTCCAATTTGGCTAAATATATTCATTGTTTGATTAAAATACCAGAGGAATATAAGAGCGCCGGATAAAGCCAAAGGAACAGTAAACATAATAATCAGTGGATCGCGGAAGCTCTCGAATTGTGCAGCCAGGACCAAATAAATGAGTACCAAAGCAAGTATGAAGGCAAATAAAAGGCTCGAGGAGCTTTCGGCAAAGTCTTTGGAATCACCAGTTAGAGCTGTTGAATATGTTTCATCAAGTACTTTATCTGCTATTTTGTTCATTTCTTCAATTCCTTCACCTATGGTTCTGCCTTTTACCAAACCTGCGGAAATTGTTGCTGATACCAACCTATTATAGCGGTAAAGCTGGGGCGGACTACTCTCGTTCTGCAGCGATACAAGGTTATCCAACTGAACCATCTGCCCAGTGTTGTTTCTTACATACATAGATTTAAGGTCGAGAGGATCGTTGCGATTTTCGCGGGTAAGCTGACCAATTACCTGGTACTGTTTACCATTCATAATGAAATATCCAAAACGCTGGCCGCTTAGTGCAAGTTGAAGCGTTTGAGCAATATCCTGAGTTGACACACCCATTAGAACAGCTTTTTCCCGGTTTATTCTTACACGCAGTTCAGGTTTATTAAATTTCAGGTTAAGATCTATAACCTGAAAAATGGGACTTTTAGAAGCTTCTGCCATAAATTCCGGAAGCTTTTTTTGTAAGTTATCGAGTTCCTGCGCCTGAATAACATATTGAACCGGTAATCCTCCTCGGCGTCCTCCGATTGTTTGCTGTTGGGTAACAAATGATCTGGCACCTGTGAGTTGACGAGTTTGATTGGATAATTCATCGAAAATCTCCTGCTGACTTCTTTCTCTTTCAGCTGGTTCTTTTAAAATAAGGCGGATGAACCCCGAATTTACTGAACCACCTCCAAATCCTGGAGCCGTAATAGTAATAAGTCTATTTGCTTCGGGTGTCTCTTCCTTCATTATTTTAGTGAGATCGTCCATGTATCGGTTCATGTATTCAAAACCGGTACCTTCAGGCGCTACAGATCTGACAATTAATGCAGAACGGTCCTCAAGTGGTGCCATTTCCGTTGGGAGCAATTTCACAATTACAAAAATTGATACAAAAGTCAGAATCATTATGATTACCGCCCAAAAACGTCGTTTCAGGAAATTACTCAAACTATTCCGATATGCTTTATTCATCCATTCAAAAAATGGCTCAGTTTTTCGGTAAAACCAATTATGTTGAGAATGGGATTTAAAATTTTAACTGAGAGCATCGGTGTTAAGCTCAAAGCAAGAAAGGCCGAAATACCCACAGCGCCTGCAATCACAACACCAAATTCACGGAAAAGTCTGCCTGTTACCCCTTGTAAGAAAATTATAGGAAAAAAAACAGCAATAAGAGTAATTGTTGTAGCAATTACGGCAAAAAATATTTCGGAGGAACCTTTGATACCGGCTTCCAGAGGAGACATTCCCTGCTCGATTTTTGTATAAATATTTCAAGTACAACAATGGCACGTTCTTCGCCAACGCTGAGTATGCCTGGATTAACGTTGATCGATCCTATCCGGTTGCCAGCACCAACGCGATGCATCTCGAAGGTTATCATTTCTTCAGTGAATTCGGGCTAATGGCGGGAGCGTCGAAACTGACCTTCATGTACGCGCTGTCTTCAGGTCCCGTGTTGAACAGTGGGGC
>JAAUTT010000550.1 GCA_012031335.1 Bacteroidales bacterium
CCTTGATCATATTGGAATAAACTGGCGTGGTGCACGTCCCATCAACTGCCTTGCGGATAAACCAGGTTGTGGTATCCAGTGTCCCATAATCAAATGTTGTACTATTGGATGCCAGAATATCTGTCCAACTGCCATCGCCCGCTACCGGAGCCAATGCTTCTGACTTCTGCCAGGTGTAAGTGAATGTATTGTCTCCTCCACTGGCATTGGTTGTACTGGTAAAGGCATTGACATTTGCTCCACGGCATATCTCCTGGTCTGTACCTACTGATCCACCTTTAAGAATCGGGCGAACTGTGACCTTGATCATATTGGAATAAACTGGCGTGGTGCACGTCCCATCAACTGCCTTGCGGATAAACCAGGTTGTGGTATCCAGTGTCCCATAATCAAATGTTGTACTATTGGATGCCAGAATATCTGTCCAGCTGCCATCGCCCGCTACCGGAGCTATAGCTTCTGACTTTTGCCAGGTGTAAGTGAATGTATTGCCTCCTCCACTGGCATCGGTAGTACTGGTAAAAGGATCAAGATTTTTACCTCTGCAAACAGTCACTTCAGGTGCAGCAATAACACCACCGTTGGTATCACCCACAATACTAATGGAAATGTTATATGCTTCACTTGTACAAGTTCCATTTTTTACAATGATTGTAGCGTTGTATGTGGCTTTTAAGGCCGCTGCAGGCACTGTAATGCTTATCGGACTGGCAGGCAAGGCAGCATTTGTAATATCTGCAAACCCCTGGGCTACGGCTGCTGCATCAAAATCTAAGGTATATCTATCAGGACTTCCCGTTGTTGCCGAATAGGTTAAACCTACCGAGGTTGAGCCACTGCAAAACCGATGGGTTTGAACCAAGTGTAATGGTTGCGTCTGAATTAACATTAACTAATACAGATGCTGAACTAGTTAAATTACAACCCTCATATCGAACATAATATGTTGTGGAAACCGTAGGGGCTGAAATTGTTAATGGTCCTAAAATTCTTTTAATAGAATCTCCATCTAAGAAATTAGAGCTTGTGTACCATTTTGCAAAAGCACCTGACCCTAATGTACCTCCTGAATAAGATAAAACAATGTCTCCATCACCAGGGCATACATTTGTTCTATCAGCTGTAGCACTAGTCGGTGCAACTGAAAAATCCCTAATTAACAATTTAGCTTTAGATGAATAAACAGTATCCAAACCATCACTTACTATACAAAAGTATTCACCAGAATCTGATAAAGAAGTTGTGGATAAAGTAAAGGTGTTATCATCGGTACCTACTAAATTACTGGTATTTTTATGAAACCATTGATAATGTAGAGAACCTCCAGTAGCTGAAACAGTAAAAGTATGACTCTGTCCTTCACAGATTGTTGCACCAACCGGTTGAGTATTTATAACCGGGGTACTTTGGACAAGCGCAAATTGTGTAGTAGGTAATATTTTACTTAATCCATTTCGTTGACAAATTGTTCCAGTACCATTATATGGGTTCCGTCTAAAAACCAACTTCCCCCATTTTCACGCCGAACAATTCTGGTATTTTCATTAATTATATTTGAAGAAAATCCATTCCCATCAATTTTAATATTAAAATTCAGACCTTTAAAGGTTGGGGACCCTATGACATTCCAGTATCCTTCATTGTATAGCCATTGGCTGGAATTCTGCGAAGATTCTCTAAAAGAGGTAATCCATTTGGTCCAGAAGATCCATTTTTGAACTCAACGGTAAGGGTGTCATAATCCGTAGGTTGAATATGAAAACTATGTGTATGTGATTGATCTCCCACTGGGAAATGATACCAATTTCCTGGACTAATTTTCCTAACAAATTTCCCCAGGATGCTACCGGAAGAGTATGCAACTGCATTAACATTGTAATCATCTATTGATAATGTTTTATTGTCATCAACTACAATATTACCCCCCTCCAAAAATAGTCGTGTAGCAATAATATTATATTTGATCTTTTTCTTCCCTAAACCAGAAACTTTTAAATTATAATATATTCCGTTTGAACCTGCGTGAGCAATATACATACTATCAGAACAATTGTATTCAACAGTATTGTTGGTCGCATCAGCAACCAAATCTCCAGTCAGCATAGGCTCTTGTGTAGTTGAATATTTTAGTTCTGAATCTTGGTCGTTAATCCACGTTGATTCCGAATTAGAGCCATTTAAAGTACCAGAATTTATATACACCCTTGCTTTGTTTCTTATTATGGTAGCTGTATCAATAAGAACTTTGGCATTGAATTCTAAAACTCCATTCCCTAATAAAGTTTGATCATTGGTAAATGTTGCTCCACCAGCAATAAATAATCCTGCATTTTCAATTCCCCCACCAAAATATAAATATGTTGAATTGGAAGTCATTACATTAAAAATACTATTGGAATTAATTAGAAGTTTCCCTTTTACATTAAATTTTCCTGTATAATTAGGCAAGCCCGAAAGAATTCCGGTTCCATCAACATTTACTATTTTATTAATAGTTAAATCAAAATTATCTAAAAGAAGTTTGCCTCTAACAATCAGAGTATCTATAATATAAGGGATTTTATGTTATATGAAATTTCATTAGGAGAGTATATTTCAACATAATTCGCTACGCTTTTTTCTCCAGGAAAACCAATATTTTCATCTGGCACAGAAAGACTACTACCATTTAGGCTATAATGCCAACTTTCTCTGACATTCCAAGGTCCTGTTCCATTCGAGAAATACCTTAACTGACCGTAACAACTTAAAATATTCAAGACTACCACCATCACCCCAACCCCTCGTTTCCACCAAATGCTTCGCCGGGACGGGGTGCCGTCCTTCGAAAAGATGATGGATTGAGACAGGTTTTGTCCATGCATTACGTTTAGCCGGCGTGCTTTGTTGAGTTGATACTGCTCAATTACCGCAGCGCCAGAAGGTTAAAAAACAGCTTTTACTGGAGCTTTTTACGTGTACAAAATACAAAATGTTCTACTACCTGATGATTCAGAATGGTTATAGATAAAAACGCTTTTGTTTTAAGTTTCATTATATCAGGATGAAAATACTTAATATTTTGATGAATGATATCACCACCATGCTTCTTAAAAAATTGATATTCACCATTTTTCACTTCTGGTATTTACTTTTCCGTAAATATGGACTAATTTAGTTTTAATTTGACAGATGAGTAAGAAATATAATTTGCCACTAATTCACTAATAAAAAAATATGAGTGAAATTTTGTATAAAGAAGAAAGCGAAATAAAGGCTGTTTTGGGAATGGACGATATATTTACAGCTCTGGCTATCAATTATCTTACTATTTCACAATATAAACTGGCTCTTATTGTTAATTTTGGTGAACTTAAACTAAATTATAAACGAATTATTAAATAATCACGAATCGAATAATTTATTCATTTTGAATAAATTATTCGTGCACCTGCCTGCCGGAGTTCAACGGTGGGCAGGTTCGTGGCGGTTTTTTTTAAATAATGTGTCAAAGAGAACTATTTTCATAAAAAAATACGATATGGAACGTCGAAAATTTATTGAATATTCTTCTAAATCAGTTTTGGGAGCCGGCTTAGCGATAGGTGCATCACCAGACCTGATGGCTGCCCAAAAAAAGGTTGCCCCCAGCGACCGCGTGCGTTTGGGTCTGATAGGCTGCAAAGGTATAGGCTGGTCGAACCTTAACGCCGTGCTGAAAGTTCCGGGGGTGGAATTTGTTTCTCTCTGCGATGTTGACCAAAATGTGCTGAACGAGCGCTCGGCAGAACTTGAAAAGAAAACCGGCAAAAAAAACGGTGAATGTGGGTGATTTTCGTAAAATGCTCGACATGAAGGATGTGGATGCCGTATTTGTTTGTACACCCGACCATTGGCATGCGTTGCCCATGATCTATGGCTGCCAGGCCGGAAAAGATGTATATGTGGAGAAACCCTTGGCCAACAGCATCGAAGAATGCTTAGCCATGGTGAAGGCCCAGCAGCGCTATAATACCGTTGTGCAGGTTGGTCAACAGCAGCGAAGTGGCAAGCACTGGCAAAATGCCATCGCCTTCGTACACTCGGGAAAACTGGGTAAACTCAGGATGATAAAGGCCTGGAGCTGGCTCGACTGGAAAGGTTCCGTACCGGTTTTTCCCGACGAACCGGTGCCGGTAGGTGTCGACTACGATATGTGGCTGGGCCCTGCCCCTAAAGTTCCCTTTAACCGTAACCGCTTTCACTTTACCTTCCGCTGGTTTTGGGATTATGCCGGCGGACTTATGACCGACTGGGGAGTGCATATGCTCGATATGGTATTGTTTGGTGCCAAAGCCGGCGGTCCTAAATCGGTTGTTGCCGCAGGGGGTAAGTATGCCTTTCCCGACGATGCC
>JAAUTT010000551.1 GCA_012031335.1 Bacteroidales bacterium
ACATTAAACAGTACACCCCAAACTACGCTTTTAGTACCTGGTTGTTTAAGATTGCTACTAACAATTGTATCGATTTTATCCGAAGAAAAAACTGAACAATATTTCGATCGATCAAAGCTCGCATAACGAGGACTCTATGCCCATGACAATACCGGCAGACGGACCAGATCCCGAAGAATACCTTATCAGTCAGCAGAAAGTTTTGTTGCTTCGCTCGGTTGTATCCAAGTTAAAGCCCCGGTATCGAAAACTCATTGAACTCCGTTACTTTTATGAATATTCGTACGAGGAGATTAGTGCAGAGCTCGAACTCCCTATAGGAACTGTTAAAGCTCAGTTATTCCGCGCACGGGAATTGCTTTATAACGTTTTAAAAAATACAACGCATAAATTTTAATCTGCCCATATTTGGAGTTAATTCTTAAATATTTCCCTGAGCTGAATGAAGTTCAGAAAAAGAATTTTTGCAACTCGATGAGCTTTATCGGTTCTGGAATGCACAGATTAATCTGATTTCCCGAAAGGATATTGACAATCTTTATGTGCATCACATTTTACATTCGCTTGCACTTGCCAAGGTAATTACATTCGCTAAAGGAGCCAGGATTATGGATGTTGGCACTGGTGGAGGCTTTCCCGGCATTCCTCTGGCAATAATGTTTCCGGATGTTCATTTTCATCTGGTGGATTCAATTGGTAAAAAAATTAAAGTTGTAAAAGAAATAACTGCATCTTTGGGTTTGGAAAATGTGACCGCTGACCATACCAGGGTAGAAAACATAAAAGAAAAATACGATTTTATTGTTTCGCGGGCAGTTACTACTTTACCCGAATTTCACAGCTGGGTGCAGGGAAAGTTTAGCAAAAAGAAACTGCACAAGGCACCCAATGGTATATTTTATTTAAAAGGTGGCGACTTAACGGGAGAAATAGAACCCTTTAAAAAGAGAGCAACTGTTTTTTCAATATCCGATTTCTTTGTCGAAGAATATTTTTCAACCAAAAAATAGTTTATTTGCCGGCAGACTGAAAGATTTTTTTTTCAACCTTTTGTTGTAAGAAAAAAAACTACATTTGCACTCTCAAAAATAAAAGTAGAAACAGAAAAACTTATATACGATGAAAAGGACGTTTCAACCATCGAACAGAAAAAGGAAGAACAAACATGGTTTCCGCGAAAGGATGTCGACCGCCAATGGCAGAAAAGTATTAGCTGCACGTCGCGCCAAAGGAAGAAAAAAAATTGACTGTTTCGGACGAATATAGCCACAAGTAATAATTGTACACCAAATAAGGCAAAGGCAAAATGATTCATCATTTTGCCTTTTTCGTTTTAATATCTGAACTTGCAGGAATACGTTTTAATATCCTAGTATTTTCTTAATGGTATCAGCAGTTTCTTTTAGAGTAATTGCCGAAAACACTTCAAGACCAGATTGATCAATCAGTTGTTTACCTTCGATTGCATTTGTTCCCTGTAAGCGTACAATAACCGGCACAGGGAGACTTCCCATGGCTTTATATGCATCTACCACACCTTGTGCAACCCTGTCGCAGCGAACTATCCCCCCGAAAATATTAATAAGAATAGCCTTTACATTCGGATCCATAAGAATAATTCTGAAACCGTTCTCTACCCGTTTTGCATTGGCCGAACCACCTACATCCAAAAAAATTTGCAGGCTCTCCGCCAGATAATTTTATAATATCCATTGTAGCCATAGCTAATCCGGCACCATTTACCATACAACCAACATTTCCGGGAAGTTTTACAAAATTAAGATCAGATTTCCCTGCTTCCACTTCAATTGGGTCCTCTTCCTCAATATCACGCATGTTAATATATTCGGGATGACGATAAAGAGCATTGTCGTCGAGGGTTATTTTAGCATCGGCTGCCATAATAATATCGTCGGAAGTTTTAATAACCGGGTTAATCTCAATCATAGAAGCATCCGATTTAATATATGCTTCGGTTAACCTGGAAATAAAGTGTATCATTTCCTTAAAGGGTTTACCGGATAATCCCAGGTTAAATGCGATTCTGCGTGCCTGAAAAGGTTGTATACCAACTTTAGGATCTATCTCCTCCCTATAAACCAAATGAGGAGTTTGATCAGCCACAGCTTCGATATCCATACCTCCCTGCGGAGAATATAAAATCATATTCCTGCCGGTATTGCGATTAAGCAACACACTCACATAATATTCCAGAACAGGTTTTTCACCGGGATAATAAATCCCTTGTTCAATAAGCACTTTATGGACAATTTTACCTTCGGGCCCCGTTTGGTGGGTTACCAGGTTCATTCCCAGAATTTGCCTGGCATATTGATTCACTTCGGCTAATGTTTTGGCAACCTTCACACCACCGCCTTTACCTCTGCCTCCAGCGTGAATCTGGGCTTTAACCACCCATGTGTCATTACCTGCAATGTCCGAAATACGTGCCGCTATTTCAGCAGCATCTTCCGCATTATCTGTGACCCTGCCTTCAGGGACAATTACACCAAACTTCCGTAAAATGTTTTTCGACTGGTATTCGTGAAGGTTCATAAGGAATTATAATAAAAAAGATAAATCTCCTGCCTTAAATTTATTTATTTTGCATCGAATCTGAAACAAGTTGTTAAACATATAATTAACACTGAACAAAATACACACGCTAAATTGCATATTAAATATGATATCACGAAGAAAACTACAGCTTTCGGAATTAAACAGAAAAACAGAAGAGGAGTTCAGGAAAAAGTGAAAAAAACAGGATAATTGTTGTTCTGGATAATGTTAGAAGTCAACACAATATAGGATCGGTATTTCGTACTTGCGATGCATTTCTGGCAGAAGCTGTTTATTTATGTGGCATATGCGCTACTCCTCCCAATCAGGAAATTCACAAAACGGCACTTGGGGCAGAAAAGACTGTTAACTGGAAATATTATGAACACACGGAAGAAGCCATTAAAGATTTAACATCAAAAGGCTATATCCCCATTGCAATTGAACAAACCGAAAAAAGCATTTTTCTGGATGAAATACAGGTAGATCGTGAAAAATCGTATGCATTGATTTTTGGAAATGAAGTAAAAGGTGTGCAACAAAAAATAATTGACCTTTGTGCATCAACGCTCGAGATACCACAGTTTGGAACCAAACATTCATTTAATATTTCGGTTTGTGCCGGAATAGTGTTATGGGAATTCTACAAACAGATAAATACTTAAATCTTCTACCATTGGTGTCCGGTTAAAAAAGGCGAGACTACTTCGCTAAGTTCTCCCTGCACCCTACTGGTGGTGAGGCAGAGTCGAAATGACAGGGCCAAAGATGGAAGGTGGGTATTTATAATCAATTGCACATGTCTATTAAAGTTAACTCAGGCGAATTAAGCAGATACCTACACGGATTATATCTATAAACTATGATATATTATATATATAATACTAATGATATTATATATATAATTTCTGGTGTATTGTATATATAATCTTACCATATCTTTATTGAAATAAATGTAACTTATAACCTATAGCACTTTCTGATGCTAATTATCCCAACATTGTTTTAAAGAAGAATTCCGAAATATTCAGGGTAATAGGTAATACCGAAATATATTTGATCCTGAATTATAGATCAAATGATGGTAAGAAGGGCAGGAATTACGTGAGGAGAGGCATTGGTCACACTGGAATTGTTTATGGGGAAAATAGTATCTGAATATAAACCAAATTTAATCGGACACTAGATATCTTCTAAATAAAAAAGGTTGCCGAAACAACCTTTTCTATCTGTTTTATCATTAACCCTTAACTTGTTCACCCTTTACAATCGCCTGCTTTTCTTTATCCCAGTAAACTTTCACACCATCAAGATAAGAAATGGTTGCCATATGAGCCGTAATAGCTTCCTGATAACCCTGATCGATATTACAACTTGGCTGTTGATTGGTACGGATACAATCGGTCCACTCTTTAATATGAAGATGTGTAGTATCAACTCTTTTCCCCTGCCGGTATGTATAGAGCAGGCCTCGTCCGGCAAAATACTTGGCAGTTGCCGAAGTAACCGCATCAATCCTTTTACTGCCCGGAGAATAGAGGAATATCGGAACTGAAGGATCAATCACACCTTTATCAATCAATGGCTTATAACGGGTAGATTCCGGATCGGCATATACGGTAAGCTCTCCTCCGATTGACATATTCCCGTCGTGACCCATAATAATTTTCCCACGGTCGCGATCGCTCGAAAGTGTAGCCACTATACATAAAAGTAAAATCCCGATCGGGGTAGTTCGTAAACAGCCTGAAAAACATCAGGAACTTCCCGGCCATCCTTGTAAAATAAACGCCACCCGATGCTACGTC
>JAAUTT010000552.1 GCA_012031335.1 Bacteroidales bacterium
TTCTGTTTTATTTTTTCACAAAAAATCACCGGAAGGCAAACCGCATCTTTTCGTTATTTCTGGTAATAGTATCTTTTCACCTGATTTTAGCTGCTTTCGACGAACAGAATTTCTTTTTACGTTTTCCGCATTTGCTTCATATAACCTGGGTTATACCCTTATTATATGGTCCGTTGATAATCATTTTTTTCCGGAGGATAAGCCTGCTCAGCCCTCATTTCAAGAAGCGTGAACTGCTTTTTTTTTCTTCCCTTCTTCACAGCCTTGGTTGTTCAACTTCCATTTTTCTTGCAGCCGACATCCGAAAAAAATTGCATATATCACCGATTTCAACAATTCCCTGGCCGACGATTTCGGAGTGCTGAACCAGCTTACCAATTTTTTCCACCTGTTTTTTTTCATTCATGCCATCATAGAATTCCGGAAACATAAAAAACATGTGGTTCAGTATTATTCCAATATCAACAAAGCAGAGATGAGCTGGTACTATAATTTTATAAGGATAATCCTTGGCCTGGTTTTATTTTCAATCATTGCATTTTATGGAAAAAAATGGGAACTACCTTACCTTAGTCACATCTATCCCTGGCACTTTCTGGGTATCGTAATTGCCATTTACTGGACAGGGTATAAAGTTCTCCATCAGCCGCTTATTTTTGGCGGGCAGGTTCCGGAAACATTTCTTCAACAGCAACAAATACTGCCTGCATCCGACATAAGTGATAAATCAGAACCTGAGCCTGAATCATTTCGACCCATCAAAATAAATCCGTTACTGGTACGAGAACTCGAAAAAAAAAATTATCCGCCTGATGGAAAAAGAATATTGGTTTCTGAACAGCGAACTCACCATTCAGGATGTTGCCGAAAGGCTGAATACCAACAAGCAATATGTTTCGGAGGTGATAAACAGAAGTTTTCCGGAAAAACTTTTACGATTTGTAAACGACTATCGTATCGAAGAGTTTAAGAGACTGATTGCGCTGCCCGACTCTGATCGCATGAATATTCTTGGCATAGCCTTCGAATCCGGGTTTAATGCAAAGGCTACTTTTAACGCAGTTTTCAAGAAGAAAACCGGGCTTACTCCCTCTCAGTTTATCCGCCAAAATAAACTGAAACCTGAAGAAGTATGAGTCCGAAAAAACATAATTAATTAAATTAAAGGTATTTACTAACAGGTCCGAATTGACCAATCGGGACGTTTGACTATTAGATTTCTCTCAACTTTGCAGAAAATAAACAGATCTCTGGCTTGTTGAACTAAAGCAGGCAAAGAGATCCAGGGTTCGGATTGATAATTTAATTTGAGAGAAAAATGAAAACAAAAAAGATCTTATTTACAGCCATATTCACACTATCAATGTTGATTACTTCCCATCAGGCAGTGTTTTCCCAGCAGGTGGATTCAGTTTCCATCCTAAGACTGGAGTGGAATGTGGGCCAGTTTCCCGAAAACAATTTCAGATATTATTCTATGTCGCAAGCCGACGCCTGGTCAAATAATCTATATGATCTGGGATTTTGGGGAGTTAATTCGATAAACAATCTATTCTATAAAAACAAGAAAAAGAATAGCGGGAAAATATGGCAAGTCACCACAAATTATCTGCTTGGGTTTGCTTTTCGAAATATGGAAGCAGTTTACCTATCCCGCTTGGCGAATGGCAACACGAAGAATATCACCGTTCGGTTCTTGGGGTGGAAAACATTGCCTCGAAAAATGGTATGTGGCTGCTGCATCGCTGGGATGGAACCGTATATGGGGTGAGCGATGAGGAACTGGCAAGAACCAAGGCTTCAGGTTTATCCAACCTGATGTATGCCTATACCGCAGGCATACAGGCCGAAAATAACTCAACCCGACAGAATGTAATTTCCGATTTCCATCATCCCCGGAAATTTTATAAAAACCCGTTATACCTTTACAATGCCTGGTATGTATGGAACTATTTCAGATTTTCGACAAGTGCTGCATCAGACTCAGTAAAAGATATTGCCCCCCACAATGAAAATAAAGATCCCCGTGAACGCGACTTTGCCGGGTCCGACCTTACTGCATGGATATACGATATGTTTAAACCAGGAGAACCATTTAACAACCGCGATCCTTTCCCCGGAGGTAAAGGAGTAAACAGGCGCATAGGTTTCTCGGACCTGCCGGAAGAAGGGCAGCGTTACCTTCAACAGCAACGTAAGCTCTCGTTACTTAATTTTCTTAACCCTGCCATTTTTGGGATAAATAGAATTGTCACCGGGCCGGACTTCTCCTTCAATGCTTTGTTACAATATACACCTACTCATTTCGGAAACGATATTTCACTGCTGCTACCTTTTCAGTACAGAAATAACAAATTTTCACTGGGGTTTCACCGCTACAGCAATTACCAGGCATCATTCCCGGGGTTAGAATTTGAATACCACGAACATAAACTTACACAAAGTGGAAATGTTTATATTTCGGCTGGACTGAATACATGGCAACAACCAGAAAAGCAGGGTTTTTTTGATAAAACAGGAACATGGGGAGGTTTATTGAAGGTGCGGGCAGATATAAAACTGTTTCGGCATATCCGATTTTATATAGCCACATCCGTTAAAACTGCAGGTTGGGCGTCGGGAAACCCTTATCTGGCAAATAAAGCTGGTGTAAGTACAGGATTCACATATATTTATTAAAAAGCGAATTATGAAAAAGATTGTAAACCTATTTTTGATGATAATATTATTACTGCCAACACAGGTGGAAGGGCAAAAGTTCAGTTCCCAGCAGCTCAGGAACGATTTTGAGATATTCCGGAAATCACTGGAGGAAATCCACCCGGGCCTCTATCGTTTTTCAGATAAACAATGGTTCGATAGTGCATTCAACAATACAGCAGCATTTATACAGGATTCAATGAGCCTAAAAGAGTTTTACCGGTTATCAGCTCCCCTGGTGGCACAGGTAAAATGTGGGCACACCAAATACTTCCCGGCATCAGGCGATGCTAACATTCACCAGTTTCATTATTTTTTTGATACAACCCGCTTGTTTCCAATTAAATTATTTTTTACGGAGAATAAGGTTCAGGTTGTTGGTACATATGATAAGCAAACCGAGCGGAAACTGCAGGTGTCAGCTTACTTTCAATTAACGGAAAGCCCATACAGGAAATAAAGGATCAGTTGTTTCGTTTAATACCGACTGACGGCAATGTAATTTCGGCTAAATATCTGGAACTTAACAAATATTTTTCGGCATGGTATGCCAATTTTATTAGCGCTCCCGATTCTTTTCTTTTGGAATTGCAATGGCCCGATAGTTCTATATCGCAAATGTTTGTGAAACCTGCCACGATAAGTAGTATCCGTGAGCATGAAAATAAAGTATCATCCCTACCAAAGCCAAATTTTTGGTTTAACATTCCCAGGCGAAAAAAATAGCGAGTATGACACAATCCGTGTTTTTTATCCCACATCGGGAGAACGAGCATTACGAGAAGTTTTTGAAAGAATCGTTCCGTGAAATAAAATCGCGAGGTACAGAACATTTAATAATTGACCTTCGCAACAACGAAGGAGGCATCGACCGGTGGGGAGCTATGTTATATGCATATCTTACGGATAAAAAGTTCAGGTATTATAAAGAGTTGCGATTGAGCGGCGTTAAATTCACCACGGAGCCGTATCTCCAAAAGCCAAGATTTTTCGGTATTCTTAAATTATTGGTACACAAAAAAGATGGAAAATATTTCTGGCCTCATCATAAAAACCTCAAAGCCCAAAAACCTAGGCATGAGGCATTTAATGGTAAAGTCTATATTTTGGTTAACGGTAACAGCTATTCTGTAACTTCGGAATTTGCCGCCATTGCCAGGTCGGAAAAACGTGCATTATTTTTTGGGCAGGAAACGGGAGGAACCTATGAGGGTAATAACAGTGGAACGTTTGCCTTTGTTACCCTGCCAAATACCAGGTTAACACTTTCTATTCCAATTCTGGCCTATTATCTCGATGTATATCCTGCGAATCCTTTGGACAGGGGAATTCTGCCCGATTATTACCTCTCTCCTGCCCTGGAAAATGGTCAGGACACAGAGATGGAATTTGTATTGGAATATATTAAAAATGCGAGATAAGTATTTCACCTTGAGTGGTATTTCTTATCCATTTTTCTTATAACCTTGCTACTATTGAATCAGGATTACATCAATAATTATTGATGTGTTTTCACAAGAAAACGCTTTTTTGCAGTTGTTTGTAGATAATGGGTTAAAATCCGATGATTGGCTATGCGGGATTTGCTAACATTATCTGGCCGATTCTGGTTTTGACTGGATGGGAAAATACAATTATCAATCTGACTTCAGCCGATCCGTTTATGG
>JAAUTT010000553.1 GCA_012031335.1 Bacteroidales bacterium
ATCGGACTTTTGCTCTTTTTATAAGTCATTTAATCCTAATAATAGTTACCATGACCAGCCTGAAAATTTCAAAGGCGGGTTGTCATTTTGCAGGCATCCTTCTGCTTGGCATTGGCGCTGTTTCTTTTATCATGCTGTTTTTCCATTTTCTTTCCCTCGACGAAATGGCAGACAGCATCCAGGCTGGCTATTCGCATAAAGGTTTATTGAAAATGCTATGGACAACCATGTTTTTTCATATCTCGTTCTATATTTTCGGTGTGCTTTATTTTACATTGCTATTGCGGGCAGGGTCAAGCAATATCGTTGTTAAAAGTGTATTCAGGGAAAAAATATTTATTTCGACCCATATTATTGGCGTTGTTTGCGGCATACTGGGCATACTAATAGCCCTGTTATTTCTTAGTGCAAATGAAAGGAATTTTCTGCATCGTGTTTTGATTGTGCCCTTTGGTTTTGTTTTGTTTCCCTATTTGCTGGCTTTGGGAGGATGGGGATATTGTTTTATTAAAAGATCTTTTATCGGGTCAAAAAGATGAGAAACAGCTTGCCGACCTCAACCGCGCCGGTATGGTTGCCTTACCGGTTTCCGCAATACTAATGATAGGTTTTACAGTGTATAGCTTCCAGAAAGCTGATATTATGTACAAATCGTATTATTTCTCGGGCGAAATACCCGTTTTATGGTTGCCGCTTATTTTGTTTATTACCCTGGTGGTATTTTCGGTAAGCTCTTTATACAATTATAAACTTAACTGATTCAGCATTTTGGAATACACATCAACGGACAGGCATGTAATTGTCAAATACACAACCTTATTTTACAGCTGTGTAAATAACCCAGGTTTTGTTACACTCACCCACAATTTCAGGATAATATATCTTTCTGAACCATATTTTTAAAAAGATATAGCAGGTTGAGGAGGGTAAAAAAAATGACTGGCTCATATTTGATTTTGAGACAGTCATCTTTTTAGTTGCCTAACTATTCGATCTTATTAAATTTGAACCGTATATCTCCTATTTTTAAGGTATATAATCCGTTTGGCAGCTTGCTGATATCCAGGTTTTCATTCTGCAGCAGCTCATCCATCACTTTCTTACCGTTTATATTATACAATTCAACACGAACAGGGTAGGCAGAATTATACTTAATCGTAATATAATTTTTGGCCGGATTAGGATATACCTGGATATTTGTGGTTCCCAATTCCTTCACGTCCGTGCTTTGAGATACTGTTAACTTTCCGTTGACATAATTAAATGTGTAGTTATTATCACTGCCTCCGGATACCGTTATCATATAATCACCTGCCAGACTTTCAGATGTTGCCGTACAAGCAATAACAGGTTTCTCGTTCAGGATGGTTTCATTGTCTCCGTTTACAAAACCCGTATAGGATAAGGTAAATACTGGATTTGATTCGCCTTTTTTGCGCGACTTATCATGGCTGTAACAGTCAACGGGGCCTTCGAAATCACCACTTCCTGCGATTTCTCTGCAGGCAAAAAGTTGTTATTTCCGGGCTGGGTGGCAGTAATTGTAACAACTCCTGCAGATACGATGTGTAGTTTTCCGTTTAAAATACCAGCAATATCGGGATAATTGCTCTGAAGCGTTACCACTAATCCTGAGGTTGCTTCAGCAGAAAGTTCTATGTCTGTATCTCCATACATCTTTGAAGAAATTGTTTCAAATGTTATGTTCTGCGAAGCTTTTGCCACTTTAAGTTCCCGAATCACCGGCCCGGCAGGTTTATAAATATTGTCTCCTTCCTGTTTTGCAGTAATATGGCATATTCCAGCTCCAACTATATGTACTTTACCATTAAAATTTGGGCTATACTTTCGTTGTCGCTCGAAAAAACAACAGGGAGTCCCGAACTGGCAGATGCTGAAAGATCAAAATCAGAATCGCCGAATGTTTTATCAGTCAATATCTCAAAAATTATTTCCTGAGTTTGCTTCAATGTTGCAAAATCTTCAGGATTTCCAGCTCCGGTGGTATTTATATAATGAATATTTTCGCCGGTTACAATATATTCATAAATAGCCACCTGATAGGATTTATTCGTCCCTAGCCCATTAATATCAATCTCACTACCGGTTCCGTTATAAACACAGTACCATCCGCTGGCTCCTATCTGGCTGCCCGTCATAAAATTGGCGTTGCCTGTATAGGTCTGATTTTCTTCGGGAGCAGTTTGTGTGCCATTATCCTGTCTGACAAATACTGAGCATGCTGTTCCATTGCCTCGATTCCAGCTTATGGTTGCTTCATCCGGGGTTATATTGCTGATAGTGATATTTGTTGCCTGAATAAAATTGGGACTAATGGAAAACACTACTCCTCCCCCTTTCGTACCACCCGAATAAGCTGTACCATAGAATTTGTCGCCCATTTGCATAAGTGTTCCATGCGGATTACCTCCGTTTATTCCATCGAATTCGTGAAGTTTTGTAAACCCGGTACCATCTGTTTTTATACTGAAAACAACTCCCTTGTCGAAGGAGCCTCCTATAGATGTTAAGCCAAACAAAACGTTTCCCGACAGGAATAGCGAACCAAGTGGCTCGCCACCATTAGTGCCGTCGAAATCGAGTAATTTGGTAAATTCGCTTCCATTGGGCTTTATTTTGAAGATAACTCCTTTATTGTTCGATCCACCTAGTTTAGTCATTCCATAGACAAATGTACCATCATAAACCAAAGCACCGTAAGGATTTTTGCCGTTAGTGCCATCAAAAGAAAGTAGTACTTTGGGTGCCGTCCCCCCCTTTGTTTATTTTGAAAATAGTTCCATTCCCCGTGTATCCCATTAACGATCCGCAAGATGTTCCATATAATGTTGTATCTATCATTAACAATGAGCTTTTAACAAATGATCCGATCGCATCTGGCCCTGCCGATAAATCCTTTATCAGAGTTTCACCGGATCCATCGGTATTTATTTTAAATATAGTTCCTCCTCCTTGTGGCCCCGACCAACGTGACAAGGGAAATCCACCATAGAGGGTCGTGCCATATAAAGTGTTTCCGGATTTCAATAAAGCGCCTTCGGGTCGTCTTCCATCACTTGCCGATAAACCTGATAAAATTTCATAGTTGGAACCACTGGTGCTAATCTTATATACTAATCCCCGGTTCTGCATATTATCTCTTCCAAACCTCATACCCAATAAGTAATTACTCCCATAATAAGGTAGCGTTCCATACAATTCGGAATTGTAAATGATAGGAGAGCTAATAGGATTTGCTCCCTGAACGCCATCAAAATCCCATACTTTAGTATATCCCGATCCATCAGGCATTATTTTAAATAGTCGGCCCATCCCCTTGCTTCCACCTTGGGTAGCGCTCCCATAAAGCCAGGTGCCATCTGTAACGAGGTCGGAGGTTAGATATCTTCCCTCTGTAGCTTTGTTATAATCCAGCAATTTGGTGTAAGTCCCTGTTTTGGTGATCCGGAACATTACTCCCATATTGCAAACTCCACCAGTTTTGGTGGTTCCATAGATATTGGACCCAATAATAGTTAAAGTGCCATCGGGTGTTTCTCCATTCAGGCCATTAAAAACAAGCATTTTGGAAAAACCTGTCCCATTAGTATTAAGTTGGAATACTACACCTTTATCATTTTCTCCTCCATTTTTTGTCATGCCATACAATTTCGAATCCGACAGAAATACGGAATTATTTGGATTGGAGCCATTGACTCCATCGAAATGGTGCAGGGTTGAAAAATTGGTTCCATTGATCTGAATTCTGTATACCGTTCCTTTACCATAATCCCCTCCCCCGGAGGTGGTTCCGAAAATTGTATCACCGCTAATGCAAATAGTACCCAAAGGATTACTGCCACTGGCTTCGTCAAACTCGTGAATACTTGTATAATTATTGCCATCCAAACCAATACTGAACAGGACTCCTTTATCATTTGCGCCACCTTTTGAAGCCGTTCCATAGGCTTTCGAACCTATTATCACCAATGATCCGTTTGGCGACTTTGCATTCTGCGTATACCTTA
Organism: Bacteroidales bacterium; assembly: GCA_012031335.1. The sequence continues at coordinate 4,029 of JAAUTT010000553.1, forward strand.
GTGCAGGGTTACCAATTCCAATAATAGATCCTAATTAGAGAACCCAGTAAATAGACATTACTTATTGTGGAGATCCGGGTGCCCGGACTCACACTCACCTGGAAGCTATTACCGAGAACGAAGTGGTTCTCTCCGTCTCATTCTTTTGCTTGGAAAGAACAAGATTCCAAATAGTTCGGCTAGTGCGTCAGAATGACATACTATGAGTGAAAAGGACGGATTCGTCCATATATACAGAGAATTGAACGCGCAGATGATGAAATTGTGGTCCTAAGTAATGCGTTGGTAATAGTAACGGTTGGGTGGCAGACCATCCTTCTGTGGCAATTGTCACAC
>JAAUTT010000554.1 GCA_012031335.1 Bacteroidales bacterium
ATAAATTTATTGGCTTTTTATGTAACCGGATAAATATCGTTCCGGGAAAGCTAAAACTCTACGAAATTGCTTTCCTGCATCGGTCTGCATCTGTTATTTTTACTGATGGAACAGTGATTAACAACGAACGGTTGGAATATCTGGGAGATGCTATTCTGGATGCTGTAATTGCTGATTATCTTTTCAAAAAGTTCCCACGAAAAAAAGAAGGATTTCTTACCCAGATGCGTTCCAAAATTGTAAAACGCAGTAATCTGGATCACCTCGCCCGCCAGGTGGGAGTTGACGAACTTATTGTTTCCAATACAAACAGAAATATCCATAAAAAACATATTTACGGCGATGCATTCGAGGCGCTTATCGGCGCCATATACCTCGACAAAGGCTATGATAAAACCCGTAAGTATATTGTTAATAATGTAATTAAAAACTACGTCGACCTCGATCAGCTCATTAATAAGGAAATGGATTACAAGAGCCGAATTATTGAATGGGGCCAGAAAAACAAATACAACATTATTTTTGAAACTAAAGAAGAATACCTGGAAATAGGTCAATCTCCTGTTTTTGTGGCTAATATAAAAGTAAGCGAAACCACACTGGGTAACGGGCAAGGCAAATCAAAAAAAGATGCCGAGCAGAATGCATCCGAGCAGGCATATGGCTATGTTTCATCTGCTTCATTTCTTGAACATACCTCCGAAACACACCCCCACAGTTCTGTGTAATTCCTTACACATGAAACAAAATCAAAAAATACTTCACCCTCCTGATCCGGAATTTCATCTTATCGGAATAGCTTCGCATGAAAACGATTACCGGTTAGCCTGGGCAATAAATTCAGTACTTAAGATATCGTTGGCGAAAAGCGAAGATGCTGTCGTATTTCACGATAAATACAAGCATGATATAAGTCTTTCGTTGTTTACACAAAATTTTGCAGAACAAGGCTATTCCTTAAAGCTGTTCGCAAATAAAGGAGATAACTTTTTCCTTTTGGAAGAATACAAGAATATCGACTTTTTCATGAAAATAGAAGGGGAAATTTCAGAAATGAAACTCCTATACATTAAAACTGAATTAAAAAAAGTTGAAATAATCATGGGGGTTTATTCCCTGGATATTAAAACAATAAAGAAGATTCAACGGATTATTTTCTAGCATCACATCATTTTTAAAATATAAAAGGCGGTGCTTCCCAGAACCGCCTTTTTAATGAATAACTACTAACTAACTACTACTTCTAACTATTTATGTATGAATTTCTATGATCTATTTGGCTAACGTTCTCATTTACGAGAAATGTTCTTTTTAGGTTTTACTTTTTTACTATCTTTTTAATAATTATTATTTCTGTATCCTTATCAATCTTTTTTCGGATAGTTTTAACATCACTTTCCTCTTCGTTTATTATAATCTGTTTTTTATGCGGCCCCTTCCTGTGAACAATTACATTTTCTTCCTCCTGAAGTCCAAATTCATCGGGTGTGTGCATAATAATTTCGCGGTGTATTGTTTTATGCCGGGGTACGTTCGTCATCTGGCATGGACACTGGCACTGTTGAACTCTATCAAAATGAAGACTGCGGGGCATCCTGCGCATTGCCATCCGATGTTCGCGCATTTCATCTTTAATAAACATGCTGTCTCCCATGAATTTTTCTGCCATTATCGCCGCAAGGGAATCTCCATGCACAATAATTCGTTCTCTTCGTATCAGTGAATCGACCTGCGGACCCTGGCTGTCGCCGAAGTGATAATTGTATATATGTTTTCTTTTACCTGGCTGATGCCTGAAAACAAAAACATCCCCTTCGTTCAGCATATCGGGTATATGAGATATATCTTCCTTGCCTACAGATTCATTAACTGTAAAGGTGGTATCGGTTTTAACTTTACCATCTTCAATTATCCTGATTTGAACCTGCTTTTCAACTTTTTGAGCCTGTAAAGGAACCAAACCCAAAATTGCTATCACTGATGAAAAAATTACGCTGATATGCCTTTTCATAATGGTGTTTATTTGTTGATGCAAACATACATGCTGGAGTAGTTAATATCTTTTAAGTAATGTTAAAGATTGTTAATTCGTTACAAAGCCTTTGACAAGTAAATTATCTTTGCAGTGTATGACAAAAAAATGGATCATCATATTAATTTTGGTATTAGTCTGGCTATGATCGGACTAATTGCAGTTCAGTTATTCTGGATAAAGCAGGCATATTCATTAAAGGAAATGCATTTCGGCCAACTGGTGAATAATTCGATTAATGATGCTACCCGGCACCTTCAGGAAAAAGAAATTGCCAGCAATGTGCTTAATTCGATGGACATGTCGGACATGGAGCCAATTGAAAATCAGTTAAATTCAAATAAACATAAAGCAAAGAAATCATTTTTTGATACCATCGCTCAAGCGCATAATTACAATGGCGAAAATTCGAAGATTTCACTTGGGAAAAATGAGGAAAATTCGGAAACAGGAGAATTTTGGATTTCGGAACAACATTTTCAATATCAGATAAATAAAAAATGGGATCAATGGTTCGGAAGAGAATATGGAAATACAACAGAGAATTCTCAATAATATTAACACCGATCCGAAGCATCGCAAGAAGTTTGTCGATAAGGTGATAAAAAAACTCAGTAAGTCAAATCAACGCATCGAACAAAGGGTTAACAAAGAAGAATTGTTTCAGGTAATAAGTGGCAAATTAGCTGATGCCGGGGTTTATCTTCCATATGAATATGGCGTTGTTGATGCAAACAAAAAAGTATTGATACAATCGAAGGGATTTGAATTAAAAAATACAAATAAATACTATTTAGCGCGGCTGTTTCCTGAAGACTTCTATTCAAAACCACACTTTCTGGTGGTATATTTCCCTACACAAAAGGATTATATTATCAGGCTTATAGGTTATATGGGAACATCCTCCATTCTTCTCACCCTTTTCATTTTGTTGATTTTTGGATTTACCATTTTTGTAATCATAAGGCAAAAAAGACTTTCGGAAATCAGAAACGATTTCGTAAATAATATGACCCACGAATTAAAAACCCCTATCTCGACTATTTCGCTTGCTTCTCAAATGCTAAATGATAAAACTATACCTATAGAATCAAAAAATCTTACAAATCTGGCCGGAGTCATTTCCGACGAAACCAAACGATTAAGTTTTCAGGTTGAAAAGGTATTACAAATGGCCGTATTCGATAAAGGGAAAATAAGTTTGAAGATACGCCACCTCGATGCTCATGAACTCATTAACAATGTTGTAAAAAACTTTATTATCCAGGTAAGGAACCGTAATGGTCAGATAATCAAAAAACCTTGATGCTGAATTTTCGATGGTAAATGTTGATGAAGTTCACTTTTCGAATGTTCTCCTCAATTTTACTTGATAATGCCATAAAATACAGTAAAGGACAACCCTATATAGAAGTATCCACCATGAACAAAAAAAAATGGTATCCTGGTAAGAGTAAAAGATAATGGAATTGGGATAAGCAAAGCCAACCAGAAACGCATTTTCGAGAAATTTTTCCGGGTTTCGACTGGCAATGTTCATAATGTAAAAGGATTTGGCCTTGGATTGAGTTATGTGAAAAAAATTATTGAAGAGCATGGAGGAAAAATATCACTTGAAAGTGAAGTTAACGTGGGTACAAAATTTGACATGTGGATACCAGTAATAAAATAATATACAGGGAATTAAGCTAATGCTTCGCCAATCCATACATCACTAAATTATTAATAGTATGAATACCAAATTAAGAATACTTCTCGCCGAAGACGATCAGAACCTGGGATCGCTGTTAAAAGAATACCTCCAGGCAAAGGCTTATGAAGTAGATTTATTTCCTGATGGTGATAAGGCTTTTAAAAGCTTTCAGAGAAGTTTCTACGACTTGTGTATTCTGGATGTAATGATGCCTCTGAAAGACGGTTTTTCTGTTGCGGCGGACATACGGTCGATCAATAAAGATATTCCCATCATATTTCTAACTGCAAAGTCGATGAAAGAGGATATTCTTGACGGATTTAAGCTTGGGGCCGATGACTACATAACCAAGCCTTTCAGTATGGAAGAACTCTTGTTCCGTATTGAAGCTATCCTCAGAAGAACAAAACCCGATATCCGCCAATCGAATCAGGTGGTTTACAAACTTGGAGGGTACACCTTCGATTTCCAGAAACAACTGCTCCAAAACGAGGCAAATAATCACAAACTTACAACCAAGGAATCGGAGCTCCTGAAAATGTTATGCGATAATGCCAATAATATTCTCGAACGTAACTATGCTTTAAAGACAATATGGTTCGACGACAGTTATTTCAACGCCGCAGCATGGATGTTT
>JAAUTT010000555.1 GCA_012031335.1 Bacteroidales bacterium
GAAAATGGTTTAAAATTGCTCAAAGATAAACCGGAAGAAACAATTGATTCATCCTTTAAGGCTTTAGCATTAAAGGCTTCAGGTTTCTCATATTCTGTTGAACAAAGCAAACATATGGAATTTCCGGAGTTGAAGGAAGAGCAGTTTAAACAACTGGAGAATTTGATAGAATTACGATTACAAAACACACCTCTGGCGCATATTTTAAATCGCCAGCAATTTATGGGAATTGAATTTATATCGGATTCCAGGGCACTAATTCCCCGTAAGGAAACAGAAATTCTTGGGAAAACAGCATTGGAAATCAGCAACAAAATTTCCAATTCGAAAAATAAGGTTTCTATAATTGATGTTTGTTGTGGAAGTGGTAATCTGGGTATATCCCTGGCTTACCATAATCCGAATGCGAACGTTTTCATGTCTGATTTATCACACGAGGCGGTTGACCTTGCAAACGAGAATATTTTATTTCTGAATTTAGCACAACGTGTAATTGCATATCAGGGAGATATGTTTGAATCTTTTGAACACGAAAAATACTATGAAAAAGTTGATCTCGTAGTTTGCAATCCCCCTTATATTTCATCTGCGAAAGTTACTAAAATGGAAACTGAAATATCTGAACACGAACCTAAACTTGCCTTTGATGGTGGTATGATGGGATTTAACATCATACAAAAAGTAATTCGTGAAGCTCCCAAATTTCTGATATCCGGAGGATGGTTAGCTTTTTGAGGTTGGCCTTGGCCAGGGAACGTTTATCATTCAGTTATGCCAGAGGTCCGAACTCTATCAATACATCAGCACTGAATCTGATCATGAGGGAAATATACGGACAATTATAGCCCAAAAAAAATAGAAGTTATTTTTTGTTTTTATCATGATCATCAGGTTTTCGTAATATTCCTGAAAACCTTTCAATCCATATCACCCACAAAACAAAAATAAATGAGTAGATGATCAGATCAAGCAGATCATGTATTTCTATTCCCAGTTGATACCCTGAGTTATTTTGGATATGGATGAATATAAAGAAGAACCTTAAAATATTCACAAGATTTATAAGAATGAGTCCGATAACAACAAAGGGAATTATCTTGCGCCAGTCTTTTCCTGTTAACAGTACAAATGAAGCAAAAACAGTCATAGTGTTTATTCCGAGACAAAATTTTGCCATATGAATGAAACCTCCGGGACCGATTAAATTATTCTGATCAACATACGCTTCGTAACCAAATAGATGTAAAAGCCATTCGGTTGAATTGAAAAGAAAAGCAGTGTAATGCTGAAAAGAAAATATGGCCAGGAACACATCATTGATCAGGATGATGAGAAGAAAAATACAAACCAGAAGAATCATTTTTTGCTTTAAAAAAAATCTTCTCCATATTCTTAAAAAAATTGCTGCAAATAATTTCTTTTAGAATAGATCCATAGAAGTATAAAAATGAAATATCCTGAATGCATTATTGCCTGAGCAACTTTTCCGGTGCTGTATACATCCAGTCGCAGAGGTTCATAAATTATTATCCAAACGATGAGTTTTAAACTGTATAGTATTGTTGTTAATAATAATGCAAAGACTATCCAGTATATTTTAGGTCTAAATGATGACGGTGTAGCAATGATAAGGAATACTGCAAGTGCTGACCATCGATAAGTTAAAAAAGTATGATTTAATGTTATCAGGGGTTCATTATTTAAAAATAACGAAAATCCCTCAAGGTGAACAGGATAGGAGAAAATTTTTAAAATGAAGGTACTGAAAGTTAAAATGGTATTCAGGTTTGAATCGTGGAGGGTATAAAATAAATTTTTTAAGGGATTATCTCCGTGGAAAATAAAGTTCAGAAGTAAATAGATCAGACCAAATGATGTAAAAAGAATAATAAATGGAATAAGCTGTTTAAGTGTAATCTTGTAATAAGTTGAAAGAAATGTATTTATTCTATCTATCATTTTAATACCGATTAAAAAAGGAAAACCACCCTGAGGTGGCTTTCCTTTTTCTTCCATTATTCCTGTTTTTTCTTTTTTCTGGTAACCAGATAGGCTATCCCACCACCAACAAGCAGGGTAAGAATTCCACCATCAAGAGGTACATTTTGTACCAGGCCTGTTATGATGATTGCCATGATGATGATTGTTTCCACCTCTGTTTCTTGGTGCTCTTGGCCTTTCACCGGCAAATGCATCATTGGTCAATCCCAATTACGATTAGTGCAACCAGAGTCGCCATCCACAATTTAAGATTAATTTTCATACTACATTTTAATATTAAGGTTATTATTCATTTTTATTTTTATATACTTAAGAACTTCTTGCTTTTTTTACAAATATGTTATAGAGTGATTTGAAAAGGTACCTAGTATCCGTAAAATAAGGGTTTTTCGCTTTATCTTTTAGATAAATTCTTTCCGCCTCAATGTTGCCAACTTCATCAAACATATTCAAAGCAACATAAGGAGGAAAACAACCTGGCTTATATTTTATTCTTTCCTTTTGCAGATCTTCGGGAAACTCATTATATCGAACCTTACTTAAAGGCCTTACACCTACAAGTTTCATTTCACCTTTTAATACATTTATGATTTGTGGAAATTCATCAACCCATAATTTTCTGAATGCCATACCCCAACGGGTTAACCTGAAATCCTGTGCAGGTTTCCCTTTTTCATTGTAACCATTTTGTTGTACAACAAAATCCTGCAGAAACTCTGAATACGGATGCATGGTCCTCAGTTTATAACCCAAATCAGTTTGCCTCCTTTGCCAATGCGTTGAAGCTTAATTAAGGGATGATAAGAAGGGGATTTAGAAGAAGAAGGATTGCCAGTTTTCTTAACTACAAAATAAAAGAGATTATTGATGATTTTAAAATCAACAATGCTGAAGCCACAATAAACCAGTCTTCCAAGTAATTCAGCTTGTGATATGGTATGTGATGTCCCTTTTGTCAAATAATAATAAAGGTGGTTAATGCCCTTCAACCGGGGAATAATACGATTAATTAAAAAATCTGACAGCCAGAATATTTTTCCGAATCTTTTACCAAACAAGGAATAAATGCGTGATTTTCTTAAAAAATAGGTTTCAGCTCTTCCAATATAAATTCCATTGTCCGGTAGTAATGTATTTACTGATTTAAAATGCTCGTTAATGTACTTTAACGAATTTATTTTTTTAAAATTGATAATTGCCTTTAACTCACTAAAATCTACTGTGTCAACATATGAAACCGAATCGGTTGAGAAATTACTTTGCTGGAAATCTTCTGACCCTCTATTAATCTATCGAAATACGTCATGGTTCTCTTCTCATAACTATAAAATAGTTAAATCAGGCCAGGGATAACTCAAAGCATCGGGGTTACGTTAACCTACGGACCAATAATAGGAGGCGAATATTCTCTTCAAATAGTCGACATCGATTATTTGCATGGTGAGGTTTACCTTTCGGACAATTCCCGTTGGGTAATTTGTGATTCCGACAATTTTATCTTAGATGAGTGGCTTGAAGGCGACTATATCATAGTTGGATCAAATAACAGTTGGTTTTGCTCCTTAAAAAACATTCTAATTAACTCGAACATGTACAATCATGTAAGAGCCCAACAATTTTAAGGATCAAAATATGCAGATCTCTTTTTTTTCAGAACATTTTACTTATCCTCATCTTTCGACGGAAAACTATTCCAGCTATCAAACAGCACAAAAAAGTTGGAATTTTGAGTATCTTCAATTTTTGTCTCGATTGTCGCTTTGGCTCTCTTGCCACCGGAAACGGCACTGGTGTTATCACTTGTTTTAATCTTTGGAGCTTTGGCTTATCACCCTTCGAATAGATTTGTTGTAATAAAAGAAACAGGTACAACATGGCATTCTTGGATTCCACGCCCATCCTTTGTTTTTATCCTATAACCAAACCGATAAGGAGGATATTTTGCAGACCTTCAGCTCCCACTCATGCCTCAAATAGCGGAAGCTGGTTTTCACGCAATGCTCCTGTTGGAACCGGACAACGAACACCACTGTATGCAGCCAAGGCCCACCCCGCGCCGTTCCTGTCCAACCTGGATCTAGAGCCCCGGTTGGTCGTTCTGATGCATCTAATGGTTGGTTGCCCTCGTTGTTTTTCACCTCAAGTCTATCTGCTCGAACATCTTCTCATGGAGGTGGCGGACACAGCCGCTTTTTCGGAGGTGGGAATGTTCCGGATCCAGTCGGTCGTTCTACTGCTTCTTCCGGTTGGTTGCCTCGGCACTCTTCTACTGCAAGTCCAGCTACTCGAACTTCTTCCCATGGAGGGGGTGGGCATGGTCGCTCTTTTACAGAGACAGACGTCGGAAAACATGT
>JAAUTT010000556.1 GCA_012031335.1 Bacteroidales bacterium
TTTTCTGGATTGGCTCAATGTACATCCATTCGGCTATGTCGGTAACTTTTACCATTTTACTAATAGGTTTTCTGTTGCTGGATCTCGGACATTTTGGCTTTCCGGTTTTGAATATTGTTGCCGGTTATGTCCTCATTTTTTGTGCTTTGGGTGCATGGTATATGATGGCCGCCATCATTCTGAACGAATTATCGGGAAAAACACTTTTAAAGGTTGGAAAACCCTGGATCAAGGCAGGGAAATAAACATTTCCGGTAAAATTGAATTATAAAGCTCTGATGGGATCGCATTCCCGACAGAGCTTTTTTTCTTTTATCCAACAAGTGTTATTATAAGATTGGGAACCTGATATCCTGCGTTTATTTAATCCACAGAATGGAATTACCCGTTCCATGTTCATTTTGTTCCCATAACCTGTTTGCCGGATCAATCATCCATTCCCCATCGATGATAAATTTATAGAGATGTTTCCCCTGTGAAAGGTGAACCGGGCATATCCAGGTACCACCATTTCTTATCATCCTGAAACCATCCGGGTTCCAGTCATTGAAGGTACCCGTTACGATTACTTCCCTGGCATCGTTAAAGCCTTCGAGTGTAAAAGTATGGTTAGGATTAAAAGCAAGCACCGAATTGGTCAAATCTCCCTCTCCGGATGTGTAAGGATTAGCAGGATCGGGTATCCAATGGCGATCAACTATAAATTTGTATTCGTGGTTTCCCGGAGCGAGTTTATAAAGTAGTTCCCAGCCTTCGGGAGTTTTTTTTCATCAGTAACTCACCTGTGTTCCAATTATTAAAACTGCCTGATAACACAACCTGTTTTGCTGTATGATAACCTTTCAAAAAGAAAAGATGGTCAACACCCCAGGCAATCACGGAATTCTGATTCCCCTGAATATCGGTAATAATATTTTTATTGGCAGGGTCGGGCATCCACTCGTCATCCACGAGAAATTTATATGAATAGGTTCCTTCTTTCAGATACATCGACAATGCCCAGCCGGTTGAGACACGGTGCATACGTATTTCGCTGCGGTTCCAGTTGTTGAAAGTTCCTGATAGTAACACTTTCCGTGCATTTTTGTGGCCATCGAGAACGAACCGCTGGTTTGGGCAATAAAGCACGGAGTTTAAATTACCCTGTCCGTCGTTTTCGCTGAAACGGTTATTCGGATCGGCCATCCATCGGCCATCGACAATATATTTATAGAAATATTTACCAGGTTCCAGTGGTAACCTTATCATCCATCCCGAATCGACAAACTGCATGGCTGTTAATTTCGGATCCCAGCTGTTGAACGAGCCAGCGATAAAAACCTTCTTCGCTTTTTCATAGCCGGGAAGGAATAGCCGTGCCCATCCTTTTTCGTATTTATAAACCTGCCCCTTACTAAAACTGTTAAAGCCATAAATAACCTTTTCCTGATCCACATATCCGGGGGGACTCTCCAGTTTTCGTCGATTAGAAAAATGTCAAATTCATTGAGATGGATGGCAGGCTTTGTTTCAATTTTCTTGGAAATTTCCATCTCAAAAGTAGATAGTTTACTCAGGTTCCATAAGGTGCTATCAAGAATAATTTCGTTGGCATCAGATCAATTTTTTGCCATATGGTAGAATCCAGTTTAAATAAACTTACAATTTCACGTTTTTGCACGTCGGACCATCGTTTATCGAGCCGGAAAGTAATATTTCCCTCCTCTACTCTGCAAACCGAAGAAGGATCGAACTGTCCCCAGCATAGACCGGATAAGCTTACAAGTATCAGAATCAATATGGCTTTAGTTATTTGATTCATTCTCCCTCCTGATTTAAATAAGCGATTCCCATTTCATTTTTTACAAAATTAATGCAAAATATTCCTTTCGAAATAAATTCAAAGCCAAGCATTCCATCGATATGCGTTCCATACGACTCCCTGAGGTGTCCCATATAAGTAATTATTGTTTCCATATTACTGATAGAAGAATCTCCATAAAAAAAGTTACCCATCCTCCCATAAAACACTTCGGAAAAGGCAGCTCCAGAGCCATGGAGCCGCGATGTCCGGGAGATTGCAACTGTTTGAAGCACCGATTTTGGCAGATCACTGCTCAAAACATTCGTTTCAGCTCCCGTATCGAAACAAAAGCGCAGAATTTTACCTCCAATGGCAGCCCTGGTAAACAATACATTATGTAACTCCTCAATTTTATGAATATAATGAGCTTTAAAACCATGCATGGGGTTAATCAGATTACCCTTATTATCGAGTGGAGACAGCACTACCTGGTTATTTGAGTAATCGATCCGTATCTGGTAATTTCGTATCAGTTCAAATCCAAACAGACCGATTACTTTTACACCTCTGCGGTTTTCGATATGGCCCAGATCGGTAAGGTTAGCCGCCACCTTTTTAAACTTCAGGTTTCCGATATTAACTTCATCGGCGGTAACCCTGTCAACTGTTCCCACACTTCCCGTTATTCCACCGGGAGTTTGTTGGCCAAAACTCACATGATTCCTAAAATAAGAACGGTTTAACACCAAACAGGAAGCTCCGGTATCGAAAACCAGGTTACCGGTTTCCCCGTCAATGGTAGCCTCGATCAGGTATAATTTCCCGATGCGTTTCAAGGGGATAATAATGGCAGCTGTATCGGGTTTGGTTTTATCCTGAGAAATAGATAAAAGCGCTTTTGTCTTAGGTTGTTCCGATGAATCCTGGTTTGACGGTGAAGTTGATATCCGGGTTGTTTGTGAAATTAAAACGACTTCGGGTTTGAGGAAAAGGAGAATACTTCCTGCAATTCCGATGAAAAGGATATATAAAAGGAAACTTAACCTCAATGCTTTTTTTACGCAAGATATAATTTCCGGAGGAAAAGCGGTATAAAAATCTGTAAGCTTTGATTGTTAAACGGTAAAAGCATAATTTTTAACTCAAATTCAACTCTTCCGGTAATATTTTGTCTTATCCAATAGAGCGTTATATTTTTTTGAAACACCCCCTATAAACAAAAATTTACAGAAAATGAAAAAGATTTATACATTCCTTTTAGTTCTATCCCCTTCATTTTGGGGTATTTATGGTCAAACACCACCGGTAATTCCGGTACCCGACAATATGGTTGCCGAAGGAATTACCTCCATTCCTGCTACTGTTATACAGGAAGTTAAACCCTATACCGAAGCACGTGCGGCGGGTTTAATGGAATGGCACCCTGCAAAAAAAGAGATGGTAATCTCCACACGTTTTGCCAATGTTTCGCAGATACATTATGTAAAAATGCCTGTTGGTGCACGCAGGCAATTAACCTTTGAGAGTGAACCCATAAGTTTTGCCACTTTCGAGCCCAATAATGGCTCGTACCTGCTGGTGGGCAAGGATATAGGCGGAAATGAGTTTGCGCAGATATACAGGTACAGTTTCGAAAACGGAAGTCTGACACTCCTTACCGATGGTGGACGATCTCAAAATGGCGGAATTGAATGGAATAAAAAAGGAGATAAAATACTGTATTCCTCCACCCGGCGCAATGGAGCCGACAGGGATATTTACCGGATGAACCCGCTGGATCCGAACTCGGATAAGCTACTTATCGAATTACAAGGCGGTGGATGGGCCATCGGCGATTGGAGCGACGATGAAAGTATGATTGTTTTAAATGAATATATTTCTGTAAACGAGTCCAGAATATGGCTTTACAATAACAACACCGGCAACAAAACCCGATTGCTTCCTGTTCAGGATGAAAGAACTACTTACAGAACCGTTGGCATAACCCACGATAAAAAAGGCCTTTACCTGCTTACGAATAAGGATAGTGAATTCTCCCGTTTGGCTTATTATGATTTTCAATCGAAAAAATTGAACATTATTACTCCCGATATTAAGTGGGAAATTACTTCGGCAGATATATCGGAAGATGAGCAGAAAATTGCTTTTGTTACCAATGAAACCGGCATTTCGAAGCTATTTGTGATGCATGTTAAAACCGGGAAATACAATCAGGTGCCTGCCATACCTACAGGGATTATAGGAGGCATGGAATGGCATAAGAACAGCCTGTCTCTCGGATTCACCTTTACCACCTCAAACTCGAGCAGCGATGTTTACGAATGGAACACTTCCACTAACCTTTTAACCCGTTGGACCGAAAGTGAACTGGGAGGCATTGACGCTTCCAACATACAAACTCCTCAGCTTATTCAGTGGAAAAGCTTCGACGGATTACAAATAAGCGGTTTTCTTTACCCTGCCGATAAAAAATTTTCAGGCAAACGTCCGGTTATCATTAACATCCATGGCGGGCCTGAAGGGCAGTCCCGGCCTGGGTTCCTCGGACATAACAATTTTTTCCTTCAGGAA
>JAAUTT010000557.1 GCA_012031335.1 Bacteroidales bacterium
AGGGTTTTGGAGGCATGTAGAGTGAGAAATGGCAAACTGAGTTTCGAGCCATTTATTCCCGCAAAATGGAAAAGCTTTCTTTCCGGATTAATTTCAGGGGAACACACCTGAAAATTCAGGTGGATAAGAAGAAAACCGATATCATTAACCTTACTTCCCGAGACCTGGAAATAATGATTTTTGGTAAATCGTATGAACTGCGCGGAAACAGCACTCTCACTGTGAAGGAAAATGTTCTGGTAAGCTAAATATGCATGTAAATTTATTGATTACATTTATTTTAAGGTTAAATTAAAATCAAACTATGCGCAAACTAACATTCTTATTACTCTGGTGTATTACACTCCCCTTGTTTTCTGCCAATTATAAATTAACCGGCTCGAGCCGGCCTTCTGGTGGGTTGGAATGAAAACCCCGATGTTCAGATACTGGTATATGGACCGGCTATTGCCGATACAAAACCCCAGGTTAATTTTCCGGGGGGTTTCGGTTGAAATGTGCAATTAACAACAAACCCCAATTATCTGTTTGTTACTCTCCGTATCGAAGAATCGGCCAAACCCGGGAAATTTGATATCTCCTTCCGTAAGGATAAAAAGATAGTATTAACACATCCTTACGAACTTTTGCCCCGTAAAGAAGGATCGGCAATGAGGGGCAGTTTTTCGTCAGCTGATGTAATTTACCTGATAATGCCCGATCGGTTTGCCAATGGCAATCCAGCCAACGACAGTGTTGCCGGTGTATTTGAAAAACCCGACAGAAATAATCCGGGAGGCCGCCATGGTGGCGATTTGCAGGGAATTATAAACAACCTGGACTACCTGAACAATCTGGGCGTTACTGCAATATGGAATACACCTGTGCAGGAAGATAATATGCAAACTTATTCGTACCATACGTATGCCATAACCGATTACTATAAAATCGATCCCAGATATGGCACCAACGACGACTACCGCCGGTTGGCCGATGAGCTGCATAAACGCAAAATGAAACTTATTATGGATGTGGTACCCAATCATTGCGGGTTAAATCACTGGTGGATGAAGGATCTACCTGCAACTGACTGGATTCATCAGTTTCCTGTTTATACACAATCGAATTTCCTGATTTCTTCCGTTTCCGATCCATATGCTTCCTCGTTCGATAAAAAAATTAATGCTCAGGGTTGGTTCGATACATCGATGCCCGACCTAAACCAGGAAAATGAATTATTGCTTACTTATCTGAAACAGAATATTATCTGGTGGATAGAATATGCCGGTTTGGATGGATTAAGAGTGGATACTTATCCCTATAACGATGTGAAACAGGCAGCGAAATGGATTTCAGGTATCAGAGAGGAGTATCCTAATCTGAATATTGTTGGTGAATGCTGGCAGCATTCTGCCACCGAAATCGCTTATTGGCTAACAGGAGCTAACAATGCTGATGGATTCGATTCCCAGTTACCATCTGTCATGGATTTTGCCCTTACCGATGCTATGAATGCAGCTTTTAATGAAAACGATGGCTGGAATCAGGGACTTAGAAGATTGTACTTTAGCCTGGCTAATGATTATTGTATCCCAATACTCAAAATCTGATGATTTTTTTTGGATAACCACGATATGAGCAGGTTTGCCAACGTTATAGGCAGCGATTTGCAAAAATATAAGATGTCCATGGCATTTTTACTGACAATGAGGGGTTTCCCACAAATTTATTATGGTACCGAGATATTAATGACCGGAGACAAAGGCAAAGGAGATGGTGATATCAGGAAGGATTTTCCCGGTGGCTGGCCAGGAGATTCACGAAATGCATTCGATGCGCAAGGCCGTACCCAAACCGAAAATGAAGCTTTTGATTTTACAAGTAAGCTTTTGAACTGGCGAAAACAAAACCCTGTGATACATTCCGGAAAATTGATGCACTTTAATCCTCAAAACAACTGCTACGTTTATTTCAGGTACAATACCGATAAAACTGTAATGGTTATCCTGAATAATCATCCTTCGGAAACAAGAATGATAGATACCCAACGATATGCAGAAGTTATGAAAGGATTTATTTCGGGATATGATGTTGTGTCGGGGAAAACCCTTAATAATCTTTCAACCATTGAAATTTCGCCTAAATCGGCCATGATTGTTGAATTGAAGAAATAGTAATAATTGGTTAGTTAGTGTTTTTCAGACTCAGGAATGCCGGGAAACAAAATGGTTTTCGTGTTGTTCCTGAGTTTTTTTATGATTCGGATGTTTTATAAACAGTTAGCCATATTAGGGCTTTTTCAGAAAAGGAAAGTAATAGTAAAGATTTTCAGCAGTCAGCCTTGTTCCATATTCTGAGTCCTGAAAAGCTTCGCAATATTTGACCTGGTTTCCTGTTTGTGGACCATATATCTCAATTAGTTTGCTGCGGAAAGGAGTTGCGTCAAATCCGGGTTTTAGTCTTTTCGATAGCCATTCAAGTCTTTCTGTATCCGTATCAGGCACTTCCTGCAGGTTGCTCCGGTTAAAAGGTAACCACTCATACATCTGGGATTTGTGCTGGTGATACATGGCTATTTTTTATCCACAACATCATCAATATCAATGCAAACATCTGCTTTAAATGGTGCTGGATTCTTAAAACCATCGGCCGAATAAAGAAACAAGGGGTTCTTTTTTAAATGAGGCACTTCAGGCAGAATGGTAGGCACTGTTACCATATATGCGGCATCGTTCACTAAAACTCCTGTATAGCGGTGATCGGGGTGATAATCGTAAGGACGGGGATAAATAACAATATCAGCTTTCTGTTCGCGAATCAGCCTAATTACCTGCAACCGGTTTTCGTAGGTTGGCATAAGCTGCCCGTCGTGATTATCGAGAGTAATGTATCGCACTCCTATTACCTCACCTGCTTTACGAGCCTCTTCGCGTCGTATCTTAGCCAGCTCCTCAGCTTTTATCGTTTGATGACCGGCATCGCCGTTTGTTAAAGAGACCATGAGCACATTGTGACCCAGCTGTGCCCATTTATACGCAGTGCCGGCTGCATCTTCGGCGTCATCGGGATGTGCACCGATGATGATTATATGGAGTTTATCAGCCTTGCTCGTTTGCGCCAGAGATGATGAAACGGAAAATAAACCAAGGATTGAAAGGTACAGGATTGTTTTTTTCATAGTTTTAATAGTAGTTTTAACAAAAATTATGCTAAAAAACCGGATATCCCGGTTTTTTATTTTAAACCAAATTTACATAACTGAACCTTAACCCTTTTCAATTGTCTTAGATATGCAAAAGCTAAGCAAGTGCTGACTAAATGTATGATATGAAGCCTACTATTGATGAGCTAAAACAGGAACAAGGATACAGGCTTATAAAAACTGTGCCGTTCGAAAATCTTTTGACATTTCTCTTCGAGAACATGAAACCGGATTCCAGGACTATGGTTTTTTTTATTTCTTTCTGCTTATATGCGGTTTGTCAGTATTTTTTTCCTAATTCAGCCGGGTTTTACCTTTGGTCAGATTTTCTGGTTTGGTTTGGCTGGGTTTATTTCGTCCTTTACCATTCTTGTTCCATTACATGAGCTATTACATGGATTAGCCTTCAGAATTTTCGGAGCACGAAAACTCAAATATGGCAAGGATCTGAAACAAATGATGTTTTATGTGACAGTTGATCATTTTGTTTTAAACCGTAAAGAGTTTTCGGTACTTGCCCTCATGCCTTTTATCGGGGTAACCATAATTCTTTTGCTGCTCGAGTTTTTGTTACCCGATAAATATATCTGGTTTTGCCTCTCAGCAATTTTCTGGCATGCTACCATGTGTGTTGGCGATTTTTCGATGCTTGCTTTTTATGAAAAGAACAAGCATATCGATATGTTTACATACGACGACGCCGATAATAAAATTACCTTTTTCTATCAGAAAGTTGATTAACTGGTTTTATAGAACGACACAAGTTTTTTAAGTGTTTCGGCATGTTCATGCAGTTCCTGCGAGCGAACAGCCAGCTGATCGGCCGATTCGGCATTTTTTTGAACTACCTCGCTTAATTGTTGCAGTGCCTCACTTACCTGGTTCGAGCCTGAAGTCTGTTCTTTTCCTGAGGCAGCAATTTCCTGCACCAGTTTCGAAGTCATGCTTATTTCGGGTACCAAATATTCAAGCTTATTTTTAGCTTCCTTAATAAATCTGACCCCATTTGCTGATACATCGTTAATTTCGGTAGCAGCAAGCTTGCTTTTTTCGGCCAGTTTACGTACTTCGGCAGCAACAACGGCGAAACCTTTACCCTGATCTCCAGCCCGTGCAGCTTCAACGGCGGCGTTTAAAGCAAGCAGGTTTGTCTGAAAAGATATATCGG
>JAAUTT010000558.1 GCA_012031335.1 Bacteroidales bacterium
GCGCGTCTCCGGTTTCGACCCGCGCCTCAACTACACGACGACGCAGGAAAAGGCCTGGATGCTCCTCGCGGCGCACGAAATCGAAGAGGCGACGCCGCCGGTCAACGTGGCGGTCTCGGGCGCTTCGGTCGAAGGCGGCGCGAAGGGCGGCAAAGTGCTGCGCTTCAGCCCGACATTGGCGCAAGTCGACCAGGGTGTCGCGGTGAAGAACAACGGCCAGAAGGAAGTCTGGCGCGTTGTCTCCGCCGAAGGCATCCCGGCGCGTCCGCTTCCGGCGGCGCAGAACGGCGTCTCGTTGTCGAAGGCGATCCTGACGATGGAGGGCCAACCCGCGAACTTGGGGAACGTGAAGCAGAACGACCGCTTCATCGTCCGCCTGTCGGGTGAAATGGCCGACAATCGCGCGCGTCTGATGGCGTTGCTCGATCTCCTGCCTGCGGGCTTCGAGATCGAAGGCGCGGTTCAGCGCAAGGACGACGGCTCGACGATCTATTCGTTCCTGCCGGTCCTGGCCGCCGCCAACATCCACCGAGGCGCGCGACGATACGTTTCGTCGTCACGTTCGACGTCGGCTCGAACTATCAGCCCAGCGATCCGAAGGAACTGGCGAAACAGCGCCCATGCCACCGGTATTAAGTCCCGTATCACCCTCTCCCACTCTTTTGTAGTCCTTCGCTTCGGGTAAGATAAGGTATGACGTGCCATCTGTAAGAGCAAAAACAGATACTTCAATGCCACTCAAAAATTCCTCGATAACAACTTTGCTACTGGCATCTCCAAATTTTCCGGAAAACATTTCTTTTAATTCTGCTTCTGCTTCTGCTAAATCCGTCAGAATCGACACTCCCTTCCCTGCAGCCAACCCGTCGGCTTTTAACACGTAAGGCGGACTCAGTGTCTTCAGAAAGTTCACTGCATCCAACAAGGTATCTTTGGTAAAACTTTGGTAACGAGCCGTGGGGATCTGATGCCGGATCATAAACTCTTTGGCAAACTCTTTACTGCCTTCGAGCATGGCTCCCTGCTGAGATGGTCCTATCACCGGGATATGCGAGAGTTGAGAATGCGAATGAAAGTAATCGGTAATTCCTTTTACGAGTGGTTCTTCGGGACCAACAACCAGCATATCGATGGCTTTTTCAATGCTGAATTTACCCAAAGCTTCAAAATCAGTGGCTTTTATGTTTACATTTTCCCCAACTAATGAAGTGCCTGCATTTCCGGGTGCAATATAGAGCTTACCAAGCTTCTTGCTTTGATTCAGTTTCCATGCTATCGCATGCTCTCTCCCTCCGGAACCTAATAAAAGAATATTCATAAATAGATCTTGAAATTACCAGTTACCGACAAAAGTACCAATTAATTATTCAGAATAAATGCATGAATAAAAAAAACATTTCATGCTTGTTTAAAAACCTCCTGGATACATAAAAAAACCTTCCCGGGGTTTTGAATCCGGGAAGGTCGAACTTACTTACAGCATGTATTCTTATTGAATAACCAACTTATCTTTTAAAGCTATCCCATTTACCACTATCATATATATGCCTTTGGGAAGCTGATCCAGCTCTAGTTTAGCCTTAAATCCGTCGGTCACATCTTCAAATGACTGGACCATAGCGGCTTTCCCGGTCAGGCTTTTGACTTCGACTTTAAGTATTTCCGTATTGAGCCTGTTTACTTCAAGATATGCAAGCTCTCGTGCAGGGTTCGGATATAATTTCACATATCCGCCTTTTATAAGATCGATACCTGTGGGATCATCAATTATTAACGAACTGCTCGAAACAGGTCCACAACCATTGGCATCGCTTACCTTAACAGTATAGGTTCCCTTGGGTAGTCCCGGGAAAGTTCCGTTGTCCTGCGGATTTCCGCTATTCAGTATAAAGCTTAGTGTTCCGGTGCCTCCCTGGGCTGTAACATTGATACTTCCGTCCGACAGTCCCGCTCCTGTTGTTTTTGTAGCCAGTTCCTGGGTAATGCTGATGACTGAAGGTTCTGCAATATTGTAGGCTGTTGTAGAAACAGGACCGCAATTATTGATATCTTTTACCTCAACAACATAACCGCTTCCTGCAGCTAATCCTGTAAACTGACCGCTGGAGGCTCCCGATGTATTGGACGTTTCGGTTCCATTTAACTTCAAAGTATAACTCAATGTTCCGGTTCCTCCTGTTGCAACAGCTTGTATATTTCCGTTGGTTAATCCGTTACAGGAGATATCGGTAACAGTGGCTGTGCCAAAGGTGATAACTGCCGGTTCCGTAATGGTTAACCCGGAAGTTGATACAGGTCCGCAATTATTGGCATCCTGCACCTCAACTACATACTGATTGCCTGCTGAAAGTCCGGTAAAAACACCACTTGCAGCTCCTGATGTATTTGCGGTGGCTGTTCCATTCAATTTCAATGTATAGGCCAGCACTCCGGTACCACCGGTGGCTGTTGCACTGATACCTCCATTGGTTAAACCATTACAGGTGATATCGGTAACTACCGGATTTGCAAAATTGATAGCATCGGGTTGGGAAATGGTTACCGAAGGACTGAGTATTTTTACACAACTGGTTACATTTAAATCGCGCACCTGAACAGGATATGTTCCACCCTGGATACCGGAGAATAATCCTGCACTTTGCCATGCGGTGCCATCGAGCGAGAACTGATAGGTTCCTGAACTTCCTGAAGCAGCTACTTCAAGGATTCCTGTCGAAGCTCCGTTACACAATACATCGGTATGTGATGCTGTTACTTCATTAATTACAAGCGGAGTAGGCTCTGCAATCTGATAACTGGCAGTTTTGATACAGTTTCTTGAATCGGTTACGGTTACAGTATAACTTCCCTGGGCCAGACCGGTAGCAACCGCACCTGTTTTGTTATTCGACCATACATAAATATATGGCGATACGCCACCTGTAGTGCTTAGACTGATACTGCCATTGGCAGTGCCATTACAGTTTGCATCCTGTACCGATGTGGCCGAAACTACCACAGCACTAGGTTCGGTAAGGTTGGTGGCAAATGTTTTTTCACAGCTTTTACTGTCGGTTATGGTTACGGTATAGGTGGCAGGGGAAAGACCGGAAATATCTTCGGTACTGGCACCGTTATCCCAGGCATAGGTAAATCCGCCAGCATTACCTCCTGATGGGGTAAGATTGATTGCTCCGTCGCTTTCTCCAAAACAGGAAATATTGGTATTGCTGAAGGAGGCAACTATAGGCGATGGCTGTCCAACCACCTGTTGTGTTGTTACAAGACATTTTTTGGAGTCGGTAACAGTACAACGGTAGGTTCCTGCACTTAAAAGACTGATATCGGGAGATGTAAGGCCGTTGGACCACCGGTATTTATAAACCGGAGTGCCTCCTGCCATGGAGAGAGAAATGGCCCCGTCGTTTTTGGTACCCGTACAGGTAACTGAAGTAACAACGGCATTGTTAACCACCAAAGCTGTTGGTTCAATTATGGTTGCTGTTGCGATGGCCTCACAGCTGTTGGCATCGGTAACAGTGAGACTATAGGAACCTTTGGCCTGCCCCGAGATAACCTCTCCGGTGGATGGCAGTGCTACCCCGTCCTTACTCCATTGGTAAGTATAAGGCAAGGTACCTCCGGTAGGGTTGGCATCGATAAAACCATCGACTAAACCGTAACAGCTTATATTGCTGTGGCTGGCACTGGCAGCCAATACCGTTGCAGGTTGTTTGAGTTCGATATTGGAAATCACATAAGTCTTATCAGGTTCGGGATGGGTATCGGTAATGGTAACCGAATAGAAACCGGCAACCAGACTGTTAATGGTAGCCGAAGAAGCGGTAAAACTATTGGGTCCGGTCCATGTATACTGAAATACGGGAGTAGGATCGGGTGTTTCGGCTGTAACGGTAATGCTGCCATCGCTGCCATTGCGGCAACTTACGTTCTTTTTATCCGAAATAAAAGCATAAAGGTTATTACTATCCACTATAAGAACAGAAGTATCGGCCTGACAGGTATTCTGATCGGTAACAGCCACCCGGTAATCACCAGCCACGGTAAGATTTGCAATGTCTTCGGTAGTGGCTGTATATCCGAGAGGACCTGTCCAGCTAAAGGTAAAAGCAGGAGTACCTCCCGATACATTCAGGGCAACGGCCCCCTCTGTGCCATTTATCTTGGTGACTGCAGTATTCTTAAAATTGATTTTTGCAGGCTGGGTGATAACCATATTGTTTAAAGACGAGGTACACCCGTTATCGTCGGTAACGGTAAGGTTGTAGGTACCGGCTGAGAGACCAGTTTGTATGGAGTCAACTGCAATAACACCCGCTCCTGTTCCCGACCACA
>JAAUTT010000559.1 GCA_012031335.1 Bacteroidales bacterium
GCCGATCACGGCAATAACCAGGCCCAAAAGAATGGGGAGCAGTACGGCCCCGCTTTTATGCTTCAACATATCCAGAATCATGACGACGACCATGTAGGCTATGTACGCGGCAAGCACGATGTCCCTCACCAAATACAGGATTCCCTCGTCGCCCCTTGCGTAGGATGTAGCCTTTATTTGCCAATCCCACTTTGGCCTGGTCTGGCTTATAAACAATTCAGGCCACGCGAAACCCGCGACCGTTAACAATACGCAGATGCCTATTCCCCCGTACAATGTCGCGTGCGGCATCTAACAGCACATCAAGAGAACTTGGGGTAGTACAGACAAAATACCTTCAAAATATTGCCTATATACGGTTAAAGAACATTCAGATCGGCTATGCCCTTCCCCAAAGACTTATTTCGAAAATCAAAGCGAATGATATTAAAGTATATATATCTGGAGAGAATCTCTGGACATACTCACCCTTATATAAGCTCGTTGGAAATGACCATATCGATGTTGAAAATACAGGACCTTCCGATCAGGTCTTCAATCCCGGAGGTAATTCAGGCGACGGATACAATTATCCTATGCTGAAAAGTGTGTCGTTTGGCTTAAGTGTAACATTTTAACAATTTAAATAAAAATACTGTCATGAAAAAATATATTTGTGGTTCCTGTGTTTGGCCTTAATAGTTTCAAGTTGTGAGTTGGAGGAAATCCCTGAATCAACCGCATCTAAAGCCTCAGTATTTGGTAATCAGCAAGGTTTGGATTTATATGTCAACTCTTTTTATTCCATTTTACCCGGACGTGCTACTAATCTCGATGCCATGTCGGATTACCTGGCTGTTAAATCAGTACCCACATTCATCCAGCAGGGAGCATATGCTCCATCATTAAGTTCAGGATGGAGTTGGGGCGACTTAAGGAATATCAACTATTTTATTGAAAATAATACCGATCCGAAAGTACCTGCTGATGTACGGAAAAATTATACAGCCATAGCCAGGTTTTTCAGAGCATATTTTTACTTCGAAAAGGTAAAAAGATTTGGTGATGTCCCCTGGATAGGAAAACCATTGGAAGCCACTGATCCGATTCTTTACGGAGGACGCGACCCACGCACCCTGGTCATGGATTCTATTATGGCAGATATTGACTATGCCTGCGAAAACATCAAATCGACAAACGATCCTACCCGCAGCCAGGTAAACAAATATGTAGCTTATTCCCTTAAATCAAGAATCTGCCTTTTTGAAGGGACGTTTCGTAAATATCATACCGAACTTAATCTGCAGGGCACAGCTGCTGCTTTTCTTGAAAAGGCTGAAGCAGCAGCAAAAGAAGTGATGACCAATGGCGGTTATTCTATTAATACCGCAGGAGGAGTAGGTAAATCGTACCGTGCAGTGTTTACAAGCAGTGCCCCTGTTGCCAGTGAAGTAATGCTTGCGGCCATCTGCGATTTAACCTTATCGGTGCTGAACGATGCAAACTGGTATTGGACCAGTGGTACCTACGGAGATAAAGCCAGTTTTACAAGGACATTTATCAATACCTACCTCAATATTGATGGAACCCCATTCACAAATGACCCGGGCTATCCTACCTTGTTGTTCAAAGACGAAGTTAAAAACAGAGATTTAAGACTCAAGCAAACCATTCGTTTAGGCGATTACAAAAGAACCAGCGGTGGGGTTCAGGTACCGGCGCCTCCCATCTTCTCCTATACTTTTACCGGGTATATGCCTATCAAATGGACACTTGACGATATGTACTACGATACCCGTGACCTTAACATCAACTCAATTTCGGAGTTTCGGTATGCGGAGGTTTTATTAAATTACGCCGAAGCAAAAGCCGAATTAGGCACACTTACTGATGCCGACTGGACTGCAACAATAGGAGTACTCCGGGCAAGAGGTGGTATTACCAATGGGTTAACCGCCAAGCCTACCGCTATTGATCCGTATCTAGTTGCGAACTATTTCCCTAACATTTCCGATCCAACTATTCTTGAAGTAAGAAGAGAAAGAGGCATTGAATTATGTCTTGAAGGTTTTAGGTTTGCGGATATTCTGAGATGGAAAAGAGGTGAACTCATGAATCAGGAATGGAATGGTTTTTATGTACCTGAACTGGTTACCCCGATGGATTTAAATGAAGATGGTATTCTAGATGTTGCTTTTTATCAGGGGACAAAACCTTCGCCAGCTGTTTCGGGAGTTACCTATGTAGATGTATCGGAAACTGTGGGTGGCAAGGCCAATACGCAACGCCTGAAAAATAATACATCGGGAGAATTAACCTGGATGAATAACATTTCCAGAAAGTGGGAAGATAAAATGTATTATTATCCGATACCTGCAACTGATCTTATTACAAATCCTAGCCTTGGCCAAAATCCGGGATGGTAGGTAAAATTCACATTTATAGTAATTTGTTCAATTATATAATTTAAATTACAAAACCATTTGGGTAGACTATACCTGAATGGTTTTGTTAATCAGGTTAAACGTATTTTTATATTTATATCCATGAAAAAATTGCCATTGATTTTCATTTTAATGCTTTATTCCTTAATCTTTTGTAGTGCAGTTTTTGGACAGGAGAAAGGAAGCGGGTCCTTTAATGTGATCAACTATAATATTAGGTTGAATACTCCGGCAGACAGTGTAAATGCCTGGCCTTTAAGGAAAGATAAAGTTGCCGGACTTCTTAAGTTTCACCAGGCAGATATTTTCAACATTCAGGAGGCATTACCGGAGCAAATGGATGACCTTACAGCATTTTTTCCGGATTTTTACCATGTTGGAGTTGGCCGCGATGATGGCGTAAGATTGGGAGAGCACATGGCTATTTTTTTCAGGAAAAACAGATTTGAGAGGATTGCCGATGGTACCTTCTGGCTAAATGAGACTCCTGACAAACCAGGATTGGGATGGGATGCAGCATGTAACAGAACAGTTACCTGGATTAAACTGAAAGACAACACCACCAAGAAAAGTTTTTATGTATTTAATACCCATTTTGATCATAAAGGCAAACTTGCCCGCCAGGAATCTGCAAAACTTATTTTGAAGTATATAAAAGAAATCAATAAAGAAAACCTCCCCTTAATACTCACCGGAGATTTAAATCTTGTAAAGAGTTCGGAACCAGTTAAATCCATACTTAAGGAACTTGATGATGCATACGATAAATCACTTACACCCCCATACGGACCTGCCGGCACCAGTGGAGGCTTTAAGGTAAGGGTATTACCCAACAAAATTGACTTTATATTTATTAACAATAAGGTTACCGTTCTAAGGCATGGGGTTTTGTCCGATTCTAACGGATTGTTTTATCCGTCGGATCACCTTCCGGTTTTGGCTGAGATTATGATAAATTGAGAAGGCTGAGGAAAAGGATGAATGATTAAAGATGGAAAAAGTAACAAGGCATAAAAGGCTATATCATCAAGATTTAGCCTTTTACTTACCAACAAATCCAAATTGATTACTAATTGAATTAAAGGCAATATTAAAAATTTTAAATTTCAATGAAATAAACCAACAGTTTAAGCTCACCTTTGAACTTGATTTTCTATAGTTACCTTACGTACTTTGGATCAGATTACCTAACTATCAAATTTCAGCAGATAGTATTACTGAAACAGGTTTATGGTCACTTGTCTTTTGTGTTTGTGTCAGGGAAGCATTGACCTCATCATGAATTTGATGCTCGATAAATCCAGAGTTGGGTTCCACACAAACGTTAATATCCCAATTAGTCAATGCCTGAGTAAACATAATATGATCCAACAGAATATTAGGATTTCTATCCGGATCAATGAAATCCTTGAAGAACACACTCCATCTTAATTGATTCGGATAATCAAACAATGCATGGTTCAAAAATTTATGCGCTTCAAAGATACTACCCTGAATATTTGAAATAAGATCAAAAAATAGAAATTGTTTCTCAAAAAAGTCCTTCCCGGGACCATCATTAAAATCACCAAGGACAAAAATGGCTGGCTTTTCCAACTGCTCAAATTTCTTGTCAATATATTTTCGAACATTTGTAGCCTCAGTGGTCATTTTTATACGGGCTTTAAGCGCATCATTTATAAACTGCTGTCTTTTTTCTCCTCCAGCCTTCCACATTGACGCACCCTGATTCACAAACATACTTTTCAGGTGCAAACCGATAAATTCAATGCGATTACCTCCAATTTCAAATAACAGGACCTGAGGATGCCTGTAATGCTCATGTTTTTCAGAGGCAAAGTTTCCCCAATAATTTACATCCCAGGTATATCCTCCTGTAAAACTTGACCAAATATCTACCGGTAGAAGCG
>JAAUTT010000560.1 GCA_012031335.1 Bacteroidales bacterium
AATGTCGATTTCGGCAATTTCGATCCTTCTGTCCTTTATTCCTTGGGTTAACCGTATCAAAAAATCTTTTCAACGGGCATGTACCTGATTTTTGTGTTTTGTATTGTGGTGGGTTCCATGGCCGACTTCAGTATGTTCAGTACAACATCTTTATACCTGGCAGGATTTATCACCTTTGTAATTTTCGGATCGCTTACCTTACAGATACTATTCTCCAAAATATTCAGAATAGATACCGACACAACTCTCATCACTTCCCTGGCATTTATACTTTCGGCTCCCTTTGTCCCAACCGTAGCCAACGCATTCAAAATAAGAAATCATTCTTTCGGGTATTACCATTGGCATTATTGGTTATACAACCGGTAATTTCCTGGGGATTACACTTGCTTATCTTTTGCGATAAGGGTTTTCCGGTACATTGACAGCAAACACTTATTTATAATTATCCGGAAAATTTCTATATTTATTATAAAGTAATTTTTTAAAGTGATTTTGAACAGAATTTTTGCCAGGATGTCTTTATTTAAAACCTAATATTATGGCTGCGGAATATTTGAAGTGGGAAAATGAATTTAACACGGGAGAATCGAAAATTGATGAACAACATCAGCAGATATTCAAGTATATCAACCAATTGCACCATGCAATTAAGATGGATAAAGATGAAGATGAGGTGAACGAAATTCTGAAGGGCTTAAAAGATTATTCTATTTATCATTTTAATCTTGAAGAAGAAATGATGAAGAATAAACTATATCCCAAATTTGAATCGCACCACGGCGAACATGTAATCTTTATCGATCGGTTGGAAATGCTTGCAGCCGACATGAGGATTAAAAACCGTTCAATTAGCATGAGGCTTCTGAAATTCCTGAAAGTATGGTTTTCGGGACATATTTTGAATACCGATAAGAAATTTGTTCAATTCTTATTGCCGGGAACTGAAAAACCTGAATAAAAAAGCCTGCACCGGTTCTTCCCGATGCAGCTTGGATATTGGAGGTATTTATTTGTTAAAATACTGATTTGTTACCGTCGGTTTCAACATCTTTCTGACGATCGAGTTTCTTTATTTTATTACCATAATTGAAGGTATAAGTAACTCTCAGGGTTATAAGGTTTTTCACATAAACATCCATATTGGTTTCCTGCCAAAAGTTTTCCGATTCTGTAATTGTGTTCGACACAGTAAAGTTTTCCATGAAAGGATTGATTGCAGTTAAAGAAAGTTTCAGGCTTTTCTTTATTTCCTTTTCAAGACCAATCACATATAATCCGCCACGCTTATTCAGATTTTGTGTACTGATGTATGGGCTGTTATATTGCGTGAACACAAATAGTACGAACTTTTTAGGTAATGTGAAAATAGAGGTTGCATTTGCACGGAAAGCAGCTTTCTGTCTCTCTTTTACACCATAACCTTCAATAGAATTTAAGTTCAGGTTATAAACGCTCAGGTATGGGTTAATTTGCCACCATTTATTTATCTTAACAGATCCCGAAAAATTAACACCATATTCGTAACCTGTGCCAACATTTTCTACACTACTTTCGGAAATACGCCCATCAATGATTTTAGTAACCCTGCGGAAGTTATCATTAAAATAGTTATAGTATACACCTGTTGATATATAACTGTTTTTAACCGGTGCACTGAAATTCAGTTCCACTTTATTGTTATAGGAAGGATTCAGGTATGGATTACCCTTGAAATTGTAACAGAGTCGATTTGATTCACAAATGGATTAAGATCTCCAATTCCCGGGCGTTGTATAGATCTGCGGTACGTTAACTTCAACGAATTTGCTTTACCAATTTTTTGCTGAATAGTTAATTGCGGAAGAAAACAATCGTAGTTGGTTTCGGTAGTTTTGTCGATATCAATAAACGACATTTCGTAACGTAAACCAGCCTGGATGCTTAGCTTTTTATATGCCCCTGATAAGGAGGCGTAGAAAGAATGCCGCGATTCGTTATACTTCAGGTTCGTTTCAGTATCATCAGAGGCACCACTGAAATTATTGTCCATCCATTGTGAATATGTATGATATCCCATTCCAAGTTTATAGTCTTTCGGTAATGGCTGGATATAGTCAACCTTTAAGCCTAATGCCTGTTTGCTATCGTTATAATTTTCGATACGGTTCAGGAGATGCCTACAGGAGTAACCCTGTCGGCCATATAATACTGGTCCTTGTAATCCACATCGCGATCGCCGTGATATTTATAATAATTCAGATCCAAGGTAAATTCCTGATTCTTTTTATCGAAAGTTCTCTTATAAAAAGCTGAATAATAATTGGAGGTATTTACATTTTTTATCGTAACTGTATGCGTCGATATATGTTTGTAATGCATTGTTTGTGTAAAGTTCCTTATACCCATCGGTTTTAAATGTTAAACCATTGCCTGGACGGAAATTACCATAAAGATTCAATGTATTTTTGCTATTGAAGAAATAATCAACCCCATAATCTAGACCGGCAAAATTTACATCAATTTTACCATCTCCATTCTGATAATATCTTGTTGAAATACCATCATTGTCCGAAATACGGTTGGTTGTGCTGTTCAATTCCAAACGTTCGAAATGTGAGTGCCCCGAAACAAAAACCCTTATTTTATTATAACCATATTCGAAATTACCATTTGTGTTTGAGAATATAACTCTGCTGGAAAGTGGTATCTCAGGACTTAACTGACCACTGAATCCATGTTTTTTTTCTCTTTTCAGAATAATATTGATTACACCGCTAACATCAGCATCGTATTTTACCGAAGGATTGGTCATAACTTCAATTTTATCTATGCTGTTGGGATCGAGCTGGGCCAGATAGTCTTTATCCCTCTGTTTGCCATCAACAAGAATCAGGATATTCGAACTTCCTTCGAGCGAAATATTATGTTGAAAATCGAGCTGAACAGCAGGAACCTGACGCAACAATTCCAGTCCGGAATGAGCTGAGGTTGCTGCTTTACTGTTGATGGTATAGATTGTTTTGTCCACTTCGGAAACACCTTTTAATCGCTCACCTTCTACAGTAACTTCCTTTAAAGTTTGTGATTCGGTATTTAGTTCAATCACCCCCAAATTAAGCTGAGGGTTGGACGAATTAAGTGAAATACCGTTTTTTAAGGTAGTTTTAAACCCGATACAGCTTACTTTGATAAAATAGTTACCTTCTTTCAGGTTAGCTATAGAAAATCGTCCGGTGGTATCGGATACAGCACCTGTAACAAGCGCACTGTCGGGTAAATGATGTACGGCCACACTGGCAAATTCAACGGGTCTGTTTTCAGTGAAGTTTAGATAATTTACCCTCGATACGGTATGAAGGCTGTGCAAAAGCTGTTATGGTGAATACCATAAAAAATATACTCGAATATATCAGCTTGCTGTAATTTCTGGTTTGGCGGTGTAAAGTTGTTTTCATTGAACTACTTTTAATGGTTTATTTGTTTATGACAGGTAGGTTAACTATTATTGTGCCAAAATTTATAATATAATGAATATAAGCGCACTATAACAAATTATAAAATTAGGATGGTTAAACAAAACTGTACCGTTTATAAACTATACTGTACGATTACGAACATAAAAACAAACCGATACCTGAATTTTTCTTATCATTATATATTTAGTTAATACCAATCCGGGGTAGTCTGCAAAAAAGTTCTATTTTTATAGTTGTATTCAAGGATACACAGCAGCGTGTGCCGGAATCAACGTAAATTAAAAATGGAATTGGTGTCTTTTAAAGGAAAATATCGTCTTCAGACTTTAGAATTAACAATGTAAGAAATGTCTATGGTCCGGGATGATCACCAATCAGGATGAACACTTTAACATTGATAACTGTCTTATGGCAGACAGGTTCCATACGACATTTAAAAATTTAACTTTTTAACGGATGAAAAGAAGAGGATTTATCAAAGAAGGGTATTGGGCTGATTTGGTGCTCGTGGATTTGAGCAAACAGACAACCATAGAAAAAGACACTCTTTTATACAAAATGCGGTTGGTCGCCTTTGGAAGGACTGTCTTTTCATTCAAAAATTACGCACACCATTGTTTCAGGAAATTTGGTATATCAAAATGGCATATTTGACGAATCGCTGAAAGGAAAAAGGGTTTTGTTTGATAGATAAAGCGATACATTTAGCATTTAACATTTACATTTAGCATTTATATTATCGCTTTCTGTTCAATGCTCATTGATAAATGCTCAATGTTTACTATTCTTTGTACTCTTTGTAGATAAATACTTGTCTTTGTCCATTGTCATTCAAAGAAAGGATTAGTTTTTTGGAAGTGATTTTTCAAC
>JAAUTT010000561.1 GCA_012031335.1 Bacteroidales bacterium
CAACCAGAATTTATTGGCCAATTTTCCAATTTCTGTATAATGCATTTCCCCTGCCACAATTTCTCCGAAAAAATGTTCCCTTTGTTTTTGTGCAGATGGTGATAAAATATGCCCCGTTGCGGGAATAATCCCACCACGGTGCCCGGGTGGATTCGTTGCGGTATTTGCCGAGGTATTTGTTGGACATTGTTAAAATATTAACTCTTATTTCATTCCTCAATATTCAATATAAATCGTTTGGGTTCCACTATAGCATCGGAATAAACACACTTCCCATGTGAACCTTCTTTTCTCCCCTGAATATATTATATCTTCTGTTTTACCTCATGTCTCCTTTAGGATAACTCCAATTAACTGCTACAGCCACATACGACCGCACAATTTTACCCTTTAATTTACCCGGTTTCCATTTAGGCATAATCTGGACTGCCTCAAGCGCTAGTTGGTCCAGTTGGGGATCAACTCCTCTTATCAACTTAATATCAGACAATGATCCATCCTTTTCTACCACAAATTGTATGTAAATTTTCCCTACAATACAATCATCAATTTTATTATTTGGCATCACTACATGTTCTTCAAAGTATAATTTGCAGGCTTTATAGCTATCATCAATGCCTTTGTATGAGAATGATGGTACTGGACTGGCGAAATTGCAGATAATAGTATCTGAAGTTTGAGCAATACTTTGATGTGTTAGTGCCAGTAATAAAATTGAAAAGATGTACTGAAAATATCTCATTTGAAAAATAATAGCATGTAAATCTATTCTTTCCCCCCCCAACTTCACCATTATCTCCCTGAAACTCTCCAGCCCGGCTTCCAGGTTTTCAATAATATCTTCGGCGATTTCTTCAGGGTCGGGGAGGTTGTCGAGGTCGGCAAGGGATTTATCGCGGAGCCAGGTGATGTCGAGGCTGGTTTTATCGCGGTTGATGATTTCGTCGTAGGAGAACTTGCGCCAGCGGCCTTCGGGATTGGTTTCGGGGTGAAAGGTCGCTGCCCGTTTATGCCGGTTCGAAGGACAGTAACATAGAATAAAATCTTTCAAGTCGTCGAACTTCAAAGGGTTTTTCTTGAGGGTGTGGTGAATGTTGGTGCGGTAATCATATACCCACACCTCCTTGGTCCAGGGTTCTTTGCTGGCGGGTTTGTTATCGAAAAAGATCACATTGGCCTTTACGCCGTTGGCATAGAATATTCCGGTAGGCAAACGCAGAATGGTATGCAGGTCGGTTGTTTCGAGCAGCTTTTTACGCACGGTTTCGCCGGCACCTCCTTCGAACAGCACATTGTCGGGGACAACCACGGCAGCCATTCCGGTAGTTTTTAACATGCTGCGGATGTGCTGTACAAAGTTCAACTGTTTGTTGCTGGTGGTGGCCCAGAAATCCTGCCGGTTATAGGTTAAATCGTCTTTCTCCAGTTCCCCGTCTTCGTTGGTAAAGGTTTGCGAGCTCTTTTTGCCAAAGGGCGGGTTAGCCAGCACATAATCGTATGTTTCGGACGAAGCTGCAATAAGGGCGTCGGCAGGAGAAATAAAATTATCGCTGTCGATATCTCCAATGTTATGCAGGAACAGGTTCATCAAAGCCAGGCGGCGTGTGCTGGCTACGATTTCGTTTCCAAAGAAGGTTTTGAGTTTTAGAAAGGTGTTTTGCTCCTTATCGAGCTTGTTATGCGCAATCATATAATCGTAAGCGGCCAGGAAAAAGCCGCCGGTGCCACAGGCGGGATCTGCGATGGTTTTCATGGGCTGTGGCTGAACACATTCTACCATGGCACGGATCAGGGAACGGGGAGTAAAATACTGTCCGGCACCGCTCTTTACATCTTCGGCATTCTTCTCTAAAAGACCTTCGTAAATATCGCCTTTTACATCGGCACCCAATACCAGCCAGTTTTCGTTGCCAATCATATCGATCACCCTCGAAAGCATGGCCGGGTCCTGAATCTTGTTCTGGCTTTTGGTAAATATCTGCCCCATGGTTCCCTTTTCGGTGGATAAGGAACGAAGCAGCGAAACATAAAAGCTTTCCAGTTCAGCACCCTTTTTGTTCTTCAGGTTTTCCCAGGTACAGAATTCAGCGTCTTTAATTTCTTCGTTCTTCTCGTCATTTTTAACCGCGGAAATTTAAACGAGCGGTTATAGGGAGGCTTGCTGTATTCGTCCACCATCTTTAAAAATAGCAGGTAGGTGAGTTGCTCCAGGTAATCGCCATAACCCACACCCACATCGCGGAGGGGATTACAGAACGACCAGACTTTGGAGACTATGGAGGAGGTGTTATTGCTCATTTTCAATTACTGCTTTCATTTTTGGGGTTAAATAATAACCGCCTGTTTTTGGGGCTTCACCTTTAAAATCTATTAAGCCTGCCTTTCGCAATTTTGCAATATAACCTTCAATGGTTTTATTTGGCATATTAATCATTTCGCTATATTCTGGTATTCTTTTACCTTCATTAAAAACAATAATTGAGAGTATTGCTGCAAGTTTACTTTTTACACTTTTCGTTGCTCCCTCAATTACTCCCTCAATTACTCCCTCAATTACTCCCTTAAGTGTTCCATCAATCTTGGCAACATCAGTAGTGCCGCCAACTTCAGAATTCTCCAACGTATGCTTTGTAGCGCTAACATTTACCGGAATAATAGTTTTAAAAATATCTCCTTCTACGAATTGAGCTTTATTACCAGGGGTATATTCATTAATAAGCCTGTTCACATTCAGGACACCTGAGCCTAATTCGTCCACACGCCCTAATTGAATGAAAAATTTCGCGATAGCAGGATTTTTGGGGTAAGGTGCAAAATTTGCGGGATCGATAGGACCAATGCCATGAGGGTTATTGGCGTTTTCAGCTTCAACCCGGTTTGCGTAAATTATAAAAGAACAGGCATGGGCATTGGTATATTCGCGATGGACAATCAAATTGGCTACTATCTCCCGGAAAATCTTAGTACGAAGGCTTACACGCTGATCGCCTTCCATATAAAATTTATCGGGAAGCGTTTTTGCAACAAATGCCATTAGAAGCTCATAAGCCTCTATTAAATTGGTTTGAATGTACTCCCGGTCGTCGTAACGGCTGGTGTTTTCGATGCGTACCTGGGCATCTATTTTGTAATGGGGAACAATTTGCTGTATTACTTCGTCCTTGCCAAACAGCAGGGCGGCCGCTAAAGTATAACCTTCCTGACCAGTATGAAAATCGCGCTTCCATAACCCAGCTTTTTCAAATATTTGTTGATCAGTTAAAGCTAACCAGGGATGATTGGCGTTGTTGCTACGGATCAGATTCCGGATTTTAGGAAAAAGCTCCGGTTTAAAATCTTCGAAACGAAGGGCAGGATATATGATTCCTTCGGTATAATGATTCCGTTTTCTATTGTGGATGCTTGCAATCTGATGGGCATGTGTAACCCTAAAATCCCCATCGTTGCTCCGATCGAAAATAACATTAGCAGTTTTATGAACCTGCGAACTGGAAGGTACCTGGATATGGATGATCCATTCATTTTCTAATTGGTAAACCTGGGGATACAGGATGAAAGGAGGGTCGAGTTTTTGCTGATTGTTCGAAAGATTAACAAGATTGTCGACCATGGTTGGAACTTGCGGTTCCTGAACACCTGTTATTTTGCCAGAATTATTGACACCTAATAAAATATCACCACCATCGCAATTAAGCATGGCGCAGATAGATTCGAATAAATTGCCCGGCAATGCAGAAACAGCCTCCTTGAACTCAAGGCGCATATCTTCTTTTTGCTTCAGCAAGCGTTTTACCCGTTCGATACCCATAATCTTGTGATGTGTTGCAAATTTAGCCTATTTAGTTACTTTTAGGTATATACCCCGCCACTTTCTCCGCCGCCATCGAAAAATCACCTGTTTGCTCCCTGTAATCGTTTGTTGCAGTCACCAGCCTCCCCTCAAATGCCTTTTTCAAAATACTCTGCCGTAAACTTTCTGCCTGCTGCAAACTTTGGGTGATGGTTTCTTCTATTTTATCGCAGACGGTGAGTTTGGATTCGAGTTCGGAGACGATAAGTTGTTGTTCTTCAATTGAGCAAACTGGAATCGTTAAACTTTTTAATTCTTCTGAATTAATATTATTTACACCACTTGTGGATTTTGCTTTATCTTCAATCTGTGTCCTTAAATATATAGAAGAAAGTGCATTCAGCAAGTATTTAGGTAAAATTTTCGTAAAGTGTGGCCTCAATTTTATTAAATAACCGGCAAATAAAAACTTTTCATCTTTTTTGTTGATTAAAGCACATTTACCAACCAAATCAACACTCCC
>JAAUTT010000562.1 GCA_012031335.1 Bacteroidales bacterium
CCGATATGTTTGCCTCTGAAAAGATGATGGCTCTTTTAAAAAAGATCAAGGAAGAGAAAGATTCGGTAGGATCGGTCGTGCAGCTGGTATCCACTCCCCTTTGCTATGGGCTTGGAGATCCGGTTTACGAAAAACTTTCCTGCAATCTTGCAAAAGCTATGATTTCCATTCCCGGCTGTGTGGGGTTCGAAATAGGGAGCGGTTTTTCTTCGACTAAAAAGTTAGGCTCGCAAATAATGATCTTTTCGACCTAAAGATAACAAAATTATCACCAGGACAAACAGCTCCGGGGGAATACTGGGAGGAATCTCTTCTTCAATGCCTCTTGATCTTAAGGTTGCCTTTAAACCCGTCTCCTCCATAGAAAAAGACCAGCAAACTCTAAACGAAAAACATCGAAAAAAAAACTTTGATCTACAAAGATTTTCGCCACGATATTTGTCTTGGTCCAAGAGCCTGCGCTGTGGTGGAAGCTATGGGCGCTTTGGTGCTGGTGGATTCTTTTCTCATTCAGAAAATCTATGACTAGCGCCTAACCTCATAAATATATAAACATAATTTTACTTTTCTTGTATATTTTTTATGTTTTAAGATAGGAGCATAAAATAATGACTAGAAAAGCTATGAATATTCAAGCAGACTTTGAAACAAAAGCAATATTAGAAAAATGGAGTAAATCCGAAAAGATAGAGTGTAGATTGTATTTAAGAGCTAACATTATTTTAAAGTGTCTTGAAAATAAAACTAGCCTTGAAATAGCCCAAGAATTAAAAATTAGTAGATTTACAGTTGCTAAATGGAGACTGCGCTTTTCCAATGAAGGAATTAAGGGTTTATATGATGAACAAAGAATTGGAAAACCTAAAAAATACGATTACCAACTTATGCAACTAGTATAACGTTTCAAAAAAATATTTACTCAACATTTTTCGCGACATGTTTACTCTATTGGTACAAAAAATATCTCCGGAAAAAATAACAAGGCCATTATTCATTATGGACAAATTTTGAGCTCCCTAACTGTAAGTGTTTTATTGAAACGTTATACTAGTAAGTATATTAAAAATCTTTTCAAAATAATTCTTTTTGTGTTTTTTCATCCAATTTTACTTTTTTTTCTCCCCAGTGTTGTTCGTTAGCATCACATCCGGTTTCGGTAATAGCTATCGGAGCTTTTAATTCTTTTGCTTCTTCTAACGTTTTTTCTAAATCATCGGGAGCATATGGAGGTCCAAAACTAGATACTTTTCCACCTTCTTCTTTACATGTGGCTCCTGTTATAAAATAATAATTTAAACCGGGTATTTTAAACTTTGTTACGACACCGGGTTCTTTACCTGAGCCAAAACCTACTTTTAAGACAGGAAAACCATATGATTGTACCCCAATAAAATCAAAAGGAGATTTTTTTTCATTCCAAAGTCTGATATTTGCAAGGAAAGGTATTCTTAGTGATCCGGTTTTTAGACAATTAAATACTGCGTAATGGGTTATTAAAGAAAGAGCAAAACAGGCAATTCGTTCGATGAGATTATAGTTATTTGCAGGAACAAACCTTAACCATTGATGTGTTATCCCAATATTCAACTCAGGAATTTTTGTCTTAATTTTTTTATAAATCGCATAGTGTATTAATAGGATGTTTTGCATATCTTGAATCGCAGCTTTAACACTGCCTTTTCCATTTGGATATTTCATTCTGATTTCACGTTGAAAAAGCATCAATTCCCGGTTCGTTAAAAGTCATCCAATTAGAAACGTATTGTTTAAATTCAGGAACTATAGTTTCTGCATATTTAACAAAATCCACAACGTTTTTCTTAGTACCAAATCCTCCTCTGTCGGAAAACCATTTAGGTTGGACAAAGTGATTTAAGGTAACCCATGGTTCAATTCCGGCTTCTTTTAACACCTTGCAAAATTTAAGTATTTACTAATTGACGTTTTGATCATATTTATTTTTTCTGGTTGGATAACAGATCTTTCTAAAGAAAACGATAAGCTGTAACACCTAAGCTTTTTAATAATTTCACAAAGTTATATGGATCACCTAAATAATTTCTAAAAGATGTTTGAATATCAGCTTTGTCTCCTTCTATATGATCTTTTGGATTTTCTACCCACGAATCCCAATCGCATTTTCCAACAAAAGAAGGTTTTGAAAATTTTGTACCTAGCCCACAGCTTTGAAAAAAAGAATCTGAGAAGCCGAATTGTTCAACTTTGCCTTGTAGTTGCCTGGATATCTCTTCTTCAGATAATACTTTTTGTTTGGGTCGATAGATGTATTTTATTATTTGGACACATTTACTTTTTAAAGTATTTATAGCAGTTAAATTAACTCCAACAGGAATAGTTATCAGATGAAATGATACTTTGAAATAAAAATAGAATAATGATATATTCTATTTAAAACAGAATTCTTTTCTTCTATTTGATCTTTCTTGAAGTTATATTCATATCTTTGCTCAGACGGAATAAAACAAAACGCTAAATTTTCGAAAGTTCTACTTGCAAGCGTACACACTTTTATCTCATAAAATTTTAAACTCTAATATTCTAACACTTAATAATTTTATTATCGATATCAAAGCTGTGAAGATTGTATATTAGCTGAAACTTCTATTGCCTAGTGGAGTTAATTTGGATGGCTGGTCATTAGGCATCTGCCAATGTTAAAATTTCAACTGAAGTTAAAAAAATTTGTTGCAATGGAGGAAAGATGAAAATTATAGGATTTATCGCAAGTCCACGCAAAGAAGGCAATACTGCCTGGATAATAAACCAAATACTCGAAAATGCAAAAGAACAGGGCGCCGAAACCCAACCCTGGTATTTCAGCGATCTAGATATAAAACCATGCCGAAGTTGTTATGGGTGCAAAAGGGTGACCTGGGTTGTATTATCAAAGACGACATGCAAAACTTTATGACGCGATTGAACACGCAGATGCTCTTATTCTCGGATCACCGGTTTACATGGGGCAGATGAGTGCCCAGGCAAAGATATTCACCGACAGACTGTTTGCGCGATTCTCTCCGCGGTTTTCTCCCTATTTCAAAGAGGAAAAGGCTATGAAAAAAAAGTTGATTCTTGTTTTTACTCAGGGAAATCCGGATTCCGATAAGTTCCAGTTATATTTTGAATATACGAAAAACATGTTTCAATTGCTGGAATTTGATGTTAAAGAGGTACTTGTCGTATCAGGAATGCGAAACCAACCAGCATCGGAACGAAAAGATCTGCTCAGTTGCATTAAGAATATAAGTTCACTGTTAGTTTCTTAATAAGTAAAAGATTTGCTAGGAAAAACAAATACTTTATTTTTCTTACAAACCATTGACAAAAGACGCAATGAATATATTGATCAATGAAATAACCGCTTGACGCTTGTTCTAATTCCGGGAGTTCAAAGAGAATTTACAGAAACGGCCGGTATTAACGCAAATTTTATTGGCAGCGGTATTTCACAATAATATTGTTTTGCTCAATTAAAATTTTCCCAACTCTTTATTACGAGAGATTGCTGATTTTACCGCCTCATGTACAATTTCAAAGATATGTTTCTCTTCAAGTACTTTGATTGCTTCAGCGGTTGAACCACCGGTGCTTGTTACCATTTACGAAGCGCGGAAACTTCATGATCCGAATTTCTTAATAATTGCATTGCACCACTATAAGTATTTTATTACTAAATCATAAGCATCTTTCTTTCCTAATCCTTCTTTAATCGCAGTATCAATCAAAGCTTCTATAAAATAGAATAGATAAGCGGGACCCGAACCCGAAAGAGCGGAAATCACATCAAAAATATCTTCTTTAACAATCAATGTCATACCTAAAGCCGAAAAAAGTTTTAATGCCATATCTATTTCTTTCTTTTGACAATCTTCGCTGATTGCCAGAGCAGAAACACCTTGACAAATTGCAATAGGAGTATTTGGCATAACTCTAATAATATGTCCTTTACCTTTCAAATACAGCTTCAGACTTTTTAAGGTAATACCTGCAGCAATGCTTACAATCAGATGATTATCGGTAATATATTTTCAAGTTGAACTAATACATCAATAATATCTTGAGGCTTAGTAGCAAGTATTATCTGCTCACAATTTGCAATTTCCTTTAATGATTTAACAAAGCCAACTCCTGTTTGTTTCTTAACCTCAATTTCACGTTGGACATTTCTGGAATAAGCTAGGAAATCTTTTGGAGTAAAAACTTTAGAACAAAGGGCGCCTTGAACTATGGCTAATCCCATGTTGCCAATCCCGATTATACCTATTTTTTTCATCATACTTTCTCTGT
>JAAUTT010000563.1 GCA_012031335.1 Bacteroidales bacterium
AGGTAATATTTTTATAATCTGTTAGTTTATAGCTTTTTTATCCCAAAGAACGATCACACGTGAAAGTACAAAACTTTCCGGAAGAACCGGAAAAACTTGGGAAATTTTCATGTTACAAATCATAACTATCCAAAAGAGTAGGGGTTTGCGTTGCTATTTATCATCCAAAAGAACTGTCAGTCTGGCTAAATCAGTTAGGCGATGGTTAAAAATAAGTATGTTTAAAGTCAATATTTTCTTGAGAAACGAAACCATTATCTTTAATACTCTTTATTATCCAGAAGAATGACCTTTACTTTTGCACAACGGATGGCGGCATGAAATCGTTGGGGATTGCGGGCTACTTTCCTGTCCAGTTACACCGAACTTGATGCGGGGTAGAATGTTTGCATAATCACCTAAACCCCAATGTTTTATACCGCTTGTTAGGCACAGTATTTATCTAATATATCTACTTTCAAATACATTCATTTATTTAGACTACAATACTATAAAGTTTTTAACAAGTCATTAAATGCCTTTATATGTAAAAAAAAATACGATTAATGTACAATCTTTTTCATTATAGTTTTGGTCTTGTCAATTTCTAAAACCAAGGTATAAATACCATGTGGTAGACCAGCAATATTAAAGCTTGAATTGTGATTACCTTTAGTAAGATAACGATCAAGTATTTTTATAACCATTTTTCCACTTTGGTCAAAAGCTGTTATTGATACATTAGCTGAATTCGGAATAAAAATTCAATATTGCAGATACCTTTGCAAGGTACTGGAAATACCTCCATTTCTGGATAATCGGTTATCAGCATATCTATGTTAGTCGGTGAAGCCACAGTATAAAGAGGTGGATTATTACGCATAGTATCTTCCGGTACCGAATACATGTTAAAAGATTTCCATTCGGGTGTTATAAAACGAAAACGTCCAATTCCAATATCCCAATTGGTTTTCCAATTATCCCATGGAGCAGTTAGAGAAAGCCACCAATCGCCACCTACACTCATTAAATATTTTGCCTTATCTCTATCATCAATTCCATTGATATCATCCAATATAAGTCTTGCTTTAACTGTTACAAAGCAACCTGCAATATCATTGGGTATTGTAAACCGACCGGTACTTGGCCAGAAATGGAAATTATAACCATCCCCACATGTTGTTGAAATACTGCCATCGCTTTCTGTTCTAATGTCTGCGGGTTTATTCACATCGCCGGCAAAATCTTCAACATAATTTGCTCCACTTACCTTAAGTGGAATTTTGATAATAAATACCCATTTATAATCTGTCTTGCTTAAATAATACATCTCCAAATCTTTAATTGGATGCGAGTATTGGCTTGACAAACTACCTTCAGACCACTCATAAACTTGTCCCCAGGCAATTGCGGCAGTCCAACCTTCGCCGGGTTCTGTAGCACCCTTCCGTGGATTTTGAGACCAATCAACGGTAAAAGGAACACCATGTGGTAATCCTTCATGTGGCAGAATCATGTCATTAATGATCTCGTCAATTGTGGTTTGCCCTGAACAGATTAGGGGAAGTAAAATCAAAAACCAAAAACATAATTTTTATAATATTCATACAACAGTTTTTTATAAGCGTTATAATTTTATACGTACGATTTTAAAACTAGTTCGTCCCGATATATTGTGCCTAACGTATCCATAAACCAATGTTGGTTTATTATTATTATGTATGAGGAATGTTTTCATTCCAACTGGCTGATGTAACGATTACATCCGATTTTTTCTAAAAAAAGTTATTTGATGTTTTTGCGTATTGCAATCATTTTTTATTTCTGGTTTTTGACTGTTTTTTTGTGTTTTTTTATGATTTGCTTTTTATTTTTAAATGCAAATTCTTTATAAAGGCATAAATTTAACCAATTTTTATTTTTTTACAATAGCATACCCTTCTTTGTTTTTACAATTCCACAAAGCGCATGCATACAGTTATTTAATCCATAATCATTCATGGCTAGGGTGGTTTTCTGTCTTCATCTTTTTTTTCACGGGGTTTTGTAAGGTTAATATGGCTTAATGGACTTCTGATCTGCGATAAGGCATGGTTGGTAATATGGGTGTAACGCTGTGTTGTACTCAGGTTAATATGCCCCATTAAATCCTGTACATACCTTATATCATGCTTGTCTTCAAGTAGATGAGTACCAAACGAATGCCTTAGCATGTGCACGTGCACCCTCCGTCGTATTCCTGCCGATTCGGCAAGTCCTTTTAAAACTCTATTCACACTTTCAGCACTGTAGCGTGTGCCAGGCCTGTTTCCCTCAAAAAAGTAAAATTTCGGTTTATATGTTTCAAGATATTCTTTAACCAACCCTCTTAATTTAGGATCAAGTAAAGTATACCGGTCTTTTCGCCCTTTGGCACTGTGCACAAACATTACATTGCGTTTAAAATCAATATCACCAATGCGCAAATTTATAAGTTCGCTCCGGCGTAAACCACCACAATATGCAATGGCAATAATAAGTTTGTGTTTAATATTATCTTCATTAACAATCATAGCCTCAATTTCTTCCCTGCTGAATATTTCGGGAAGATAGTGGCCTTTCCGGGGGCGAATGGCATGTGTAACCGGAAGTTTTCGTCCATAAACGCCTTCATAAAAAAAACGCAATGCACTTATGGTACTGTCCTGAAATGCTTCGGACCTGTGCTTTACCTGGTTTAAATATCCCCTTATTTCGGCATCGCTTATTTTCATGGGGTCTTTGTATCCGAAATGTTTAAAGAAATGCATCAGCATGCCCCGGTATGTTGACTTAGTTTGACCCGCAAAGTCAGTTGAATCAAGGTAATGTCCAATTTGTTGAAATACTATGTCTTTAAGTTTATATCGCGAAATAATTGAATGTACCTTGTTGTAAAGCAAAGTCACCGTAATTTGATTACCTCCATTTTCAAATAAATAAGTCCTGTTATTCAGGTTTTGTTTGTGTTTTTCAACCAAGTCGGCTAAATATTCAAAAATGTATTTATCGTTTTCTATTTGTGGAATCCGAAGAAAAGAATCCTCCTCATACTGCAATTGACATATTTTTTCATCGTGCAGGTTTACATAATAATATAGCATAAGAAGCAAGCTGTCGGTGGGTGAATTAATTTTATCACACATGTTGCGTAGCTGATAAAAAGGAATGTTTACCTTCGACAAATTTACTTCGGTTTTTTCACGAAGTTTGAAAAACATTTTTGGCCGTCCTAAAACTTTTTCATAAAAGAATTTAACAGCCGCTATGCATTGTTTCGATTGGGTTTCATTCAGATTATCCGTTCTTTCGGAAACATACCGGTACAACTCTTTAAAACTCAGATCTTCTACCTGTTTATCTTTGTGGTGTTCTAAAAATTCGTAAAAAAACCGGGTGTAAATTTCACGGGTCCTCGGGCTCATTCGCTTTATCTCCATTACCTGCACATAGGTTTTATAAACCGATTGCTGAGGTTCGGTAAGATTAAGGGACGAATTCCGTTCTGCACTCGAACCTGGCCATTCAGGCCATGCAAATTCGTCGGGGATATCAGGAATTGCACCGGTAATTTCTGTAACTTCAGGTTCAGGGTCAAAATCCTAAAAAACCCGAAATGTACAATGCATAATCCTCACGAAATGGGATATGCCAGCACTTCATGGTTTGGCTCCATTTTATACCCGGTATTTTTTTACATATTCAATTACTTTTTGATTGTACGAAAAAACAATTTTAATCCGCTTTTCCTGCCGGTGAAAGGTTTCCTCAAGTTCAAAACCCGTTTTGACTCCTTGTATGATACGGTCAATGTGCATACCTGATTTTGATTAAAATATAATCATTTCATGCGTTGTAATACTAATAAAATAAATGATAAAATACAAGAAAAAATGAA
This sequence comes from Bacteroidales bacterium, assembly GCA_012031335.1. The sequence continues at coordinate 3,896 of JAAUTT010000563.1, forward strand.
AAAAATGAATTCTTAGGTATACCGGTTCAATTCTTCTCAGTGAAAAACAATTACCGTTAAACCGAAAACCTTACCTGAAAAATGACCTTACACATATTCAATGCTTACGCCCGGTCAGTCACAGAAAACCTTGTAACTAACGGATTTAGTTAGTGTTACAAAATCATCAACTTTTTCGCAAAAACGGGTTTTTTTGATGATTTATTTGTTAACAAGATACAAATAGTTTTCAATAAAAAGTTTAGCTATTGTTCAAAAAGTTTAGCTATTGTTCAGAATTGAAAAAAATTACTTCATTTTTCAGGTTGGCACCTACAAGATTGGAAAACCGGATTCCTGAATCGCGGGGAAAGTATATCCCTTTTCTGAAAGGTGCTCAAGCGCACGCGGTAAGGTGTATAGCATATTTT
>JAAUTT010000564.1 GCA_012031335.1 Bacteroidales bacterium
TTGTCGGGATATAGGTCTTCATAAATTGAAATGTATTCGGCAGTATTCGCTAAATCAATTTTTTTTCCCGGTTGTTGCAGCCCAAAGTAATAGTCGAGTTCTGTTTGCATTTTTCCTTGCCGGCCTTCTTTTGTGCTTACCAGAATTACTCCGTTGCCACCACCAGAACCATAAATGGCAATCGATGAGGCATCCTTCAATATCTCTATTGATTGTATGTCGCTTGGGTTCAATGCACTAAATGCTTCGGCCGACGATTGGGCCCCATCGATGATATAGGTTGGAGGTGATCCGTTTATTGAGCCAATGCCTCTAATAAAAATGTTTACTCCCGATCCCGGAGCGCCACTGTTGCTGGAAACAAAAACCCCCGCGGCTTTGCCTTGAAGGGCTTCATCTACGCCAGCCGTTGGAATGTTGCTCAGGTCGTTGCCCGAAATAGAAGCAATGGCACCTGTTACATCACTTTTTTTCTGAACACCGTAGCCAACCACAATTAATTCATCAAGACCGGTAATGTCGGGCACAAGCGATAGGCTAATGTTGGTGCTGTTGCCAATGGGTATTTGCTCGGTTAAATAGCCAACAAAAGAAAAAACTAAGTTGGCATCGGTGTTGGCAACCGCTATCGAGTAGTTCCCATCTAAATCGGTAACGGTTCCAATGTTAGTGCCTTCAACCAAAATGTTTGCCCTGGGCAAAGGAGAGCCGGTTTCCCAATCGGTAATTTTACCCTGTATAAGTACTTTTTCCTGTTGGGGCCCTTTCTGTGTTTCGCCTTGCTTTTCTTTCTTGAATATGATAACCTGCCTGTCGAGTATTTTATAATCCAGGTCGGTTTCCTTAAAGGCCTGATCGAGTATTCTTTCGACCGTAGAATTTTCGGCCGAAATGCTAACCTCTACTTTTGGGTCGATAATGCCCTCGCGGTAAATAACAACAAAATCGCTTTGGCTTTCAATGGCTTTGAACACTTCCATAAGGCTTGCTTTCTCAAACTTTACGGAAAGCTGGGTGTTTTGCGAGTAACTATTGAGCATGCCTGCAATAAAGAGTGCAAGGCTAAATTTTATAAACAAAAGGGGTTTTAAGCGTTTTGAACAATAGAAACATTCTCCGTTGTGCGTTTTTCATAAATTTGTTAATAGTTAAGTTGATACATAAGCGACCTTAAATTTCGGTTTAGGGAACGTTGTCTTAACGAATTAAGCGATCCTCAAAAGCTTAATTGGAATCTTAACCGGAGGATATTGGCGTATCTTCCGGTTTTTTTTTTGTTCCCTGTCACGGTTTAAGGTACAGTTGACATTACTTCTTTTTATTTAGGGTTATTAGGGTTTCCTCGTAAATTTCATATTCAATGGGTATTAGTATTGACAGGGCCTTGAATAGATCCTCGGTCGATTCCTGGCGCTGTAGTTTTCCTGTTATATTCAAATTCTCGAAATCGTTAGGGTTGTAATCAACCTTAATACCGTAGTTGCGTTCGAGTTGGGAAACGATCTTTATAAAGGGCTCGTTGTAATATTTAAAATAGCCATCTTTCCAGGCTGTGTAGTATTCCGTATCGATGTTCTTTGTAACCTGAATGCTGCTAATTGATTTGTTAAAGCCAGCTTTTTGGTTCGGGGCCAAAACCAGGGGCTTTGTTTTGTTTGCTTTGGCATTTGGATTAATGGAAACAGAACCTTCAACAAGCGTTGTTTCAATAATGTCATCGTTGGCATAGCAAAACACGTTGAATTTTGTGCCCAGCACGCGGATGTCAACGTGAGAGGTTTTAACTATAAACGGTTGGCCTGCGTTAGGGGCAACCTCAAAGTAACCTTCTCCCTCAAGTTTAACCAGCCGTTCTTTGCCTGTAAAGTTGAGTGGGTAAATAAAACGGGAAAAGGAATTGAGCCATACCTTGGTGCCATCGGTAAGGGTAATTTGGTAAGCATGACCTTTGGGCACTGTTATTTGGTTGTACTCAACGACAGCTTCAGTTGTTTGGGCAGTTGGGCCCTTATCCGGAAACAGTTCTTTGTCTTTGAAAAAAATCTTTCCCTCATTCCCGTTATAAACTATTTCTCCGGAGCTTTCTTTAAGGTCGATGCTGGCACCATTCGAAAGAATAATGGCGCCATGCTCAGAGTAAGGGGCAAACTCGGGAAGATCCTGCCCTAAAGCCTGGTCTTCTGCTGTATAGTTGTGGTATAGAAAAGCAATTCCTAAGGCTACCAGTAAAGCTACCGATGCGGCCATACTCATGACCATCCTGTTGCTTACCAAGAACTTGCTTTTGTTTTTAGCTGCCTGACGGATTCGTTGCTTTTCCAGTAACTTGCTCCATTGTTCGTCAGTATTTATTTTATGCGGATTGTAAAGGGCTTTTCCCGATATCCATATGGCTGTGAAATCGTCGAACTCTTGCTGGTTTTTAATGTCCTCCTTCAACCATTTACGGACCAGAAGCTCTTCTTCTGCAGTTAAACTTTCCTCAAGCCTTTTTATGAGCAGGTTTTCGATGTCTTTTTTCACTTCCTTCGTTTTATTGATCCATTAAACAAAGTGAAATGGTTTTACCGAACCTATAGGGTAGTTTTTTTTTGGTTATGGGGGTAATAAACGTTGTAATGCTTAATAAATTGGTGAAAAAATAAACAAAAAATATTTTTAGCGGTTTATCTGCATACCAATAACATAAAATATTCACAGGCCGCGATTGGTGATGGTATTGGAGCACGAAACGCAGTAACGAACGACACAGAAATTGATTAACATAGTAAAGAAAGCATAAACGATGTTTACCGTAGAACAAATTGAATTAGCCCACAGCAAAATTAAATCAGGATCAGAATTTCCGAAATACATTCAGTATATTAAAGCAATTGGAGTAATGGCATTTGAAACTTGGGTTACAGATAGCCGTACCAAATATTTCGGTAAAAGTGATTTTCAGATAATATCGGAACCGAAATATAACCAAATGACAATAGCGAACCAAAGCGACAAAGACAAATTCTATCAAAATTTAAAAGCCCATCAAAAAGGAGAAACAGACTATCTTGCATTTTGTAAACATTGTGCTGAAACAGGCATTGAAAAATGGTTTGTAAATCTTGAAAAAATGACATGCACATATTTTGACAAAGCTGAAAATGAAATATTGGTTGAAAAAGTGCCAACTGTATAAAACAACGCCACCATGAAAAGGAAAGACAAAATTATTTATTGGGTTGCCACCATTTGGCTAAGCTTAGGCATGGTTTCAACAGGAATTGTACAAATCATACAAATGGACGAAGAAGTCCAAAAAATGAGCGCCTTGGGGTATCCTTCCTATTTTCTTACCATAATTGGAACCTGGAAACTGTTGGGCGTTGCAGCGGTTCTTGTCCCAAAATTTCCATTGGTCAAAGAATGGGCCTATGCAGGATTTTTCTTTTTAATGACAGGGGCCATATTCACCCATCTTGCAGTTGGAGATGAAGCAGTTGAATATTTTGGCCCATCCCTTTTGTTAGTGTTAACTATCGTTTCCTGGTTTTATAGGCCAGCCGGGCGCAAAATTTCAAACTGACTATGAAAACCGAATTAAACCCACTGGTTGATAAATACCTGATTGACGGCTGTATGCGTTGCAAATATGGAGGAACTCCGCAATGCAAAGTCAATAATTGGAACGAAGAGTTAGAAACGCTCCGGCAAATCGTTTTAGATACAGGTTTGAAAGAAGAAATAAAATGGGGTGTGCCGGTGTATACCCATAATGGGAGAAACATAGTTTCGGTTACGGCTTTAAAAGAATCTGCCAACATTAGTTTTTTTAAAGGGGCCCTATTGGCCGACCAAGAGAAGATCCTTTCGCAACAAGGAAATTTGCAGTCTGACAGAATAGCAAAATTCACCAATGTGAACGAAATCAAAAAAATAAAAGATGTTTTGAGATCATACGTAGCAGAAGCCATTGCAATCGAAGAAAGCGGGAAGAAAGTAGAGTTCAGGAAAAATCCGGAACCCATGCCCGATGAATTGCTGCAAGCATTAGAAGAAGACCCTGCATTAAAAAAAGCGTTTTATGCACTTACACCCGGACGGCAAAGGGGCTATATCATTTACTTTTCGCAACCCAAACAATCGCAAACAAAGGTAGGAAGAATCGAAAAATATAAACAGCAGATATATAATGGGGTAGGCATGAATGACAAATATAGCAGCTGACCAAAAAAGTAAACCAGGCCTTGCTGCCACGGTTGGTATTGATTTTAGAAGCAAAAATGGCAGAATCTGAATTTTTAACAAAACAAAACGATAAAAA